>QHNB01000203.1 GCA_003217965.1 Verrucomicrobiota bacterium
CGGCTCGGTGACGCGCTCGTCCGGCGTCACCTCCTGCGACTGGAGGTACGTCTTTTCGTGATAATGGCGCGACACGAAGACGTAGATCACTGAGGCGCCGAGCATGAGGAGGGTGAAGAAGCGGAAGTAATTCGCGCCTTCGAGATTCATCCCAATCGACTTGAGCCTGGGAATGAGGAAGCTGATGACGGACGGCAGTTGATTGCCCAAAGCGACGGAGAGCAACCACATCGCCATGAGCAGACTCTTCATGCGGTTCGGCGCCTGGGTGTAGGAAAACTCCAGGCCGGTGATCGAGACCATCACTTCGCCGGCGGACAAGATGATGTAGGCCAGAAATTGCCAGCCGACATTTGGGCGGCCGCCGTGATCGATGTTGAGTTGGATGGCCCAAATGACAACGAACGAGAGCGCGGTCAGAAACAATCCGATGCCGATTTTGCGCAGCGGCGTGAGCGGGAAGACACGGCTGATCGCGGGATAGAGCCAGTAGTTAAACAGCGGAATCATCGCGAGAATGAAAATGCCGTTCACCACCTGCACTCGCTCCGGCAGGAACGTGATGCCGAGAAATTGCAGGTCGAGTTTCTGGCACTGGATCGTCCATTCGCCGCCGCTGCTCTGGTCCCAGAGCGCCCAAAAAATCATGGTGAAGACGTAGATCGTCCAGACGCGCCCGAGCACGCTCAGGCCTTCCTTGCTTTTCAAGTCGCGCAAAAACCCGAGACCGGCTGGCGGGATATGGACCATTCTCTTTCGGCCTAACCAGAAGATGACCGTGGCCACGAACATCAGCAGGCCGGGCAGACCAAATGCGTAACGCGGTCCCCAATTCGGATCGCGCATCAGACCGGGACAAAGCCAGATCGAGAAGGAAGAGCCGAGATTAATGGAGAGATAAAACCAGCCGAACACGCGTGAGAGCAGGTGCTGGTTGGATTCGCCAAATTGGTCACCAACATTCGCCGAGACGCACGGCTTGATGCCGCCCGCGCCAGCGGCGATGAGAATCAATCCGAGCGCGAGAACGTGCTGCTGCCCAATCCGAATACCGACAGCGGTATCCATGAACGCGAGGGTGAAATGCCCGAGGCAGTAAACGATCGAGAGATAAAGAATCGTCCGGTATTTGCCGAGCCACCCGTCCGCGATGATCGCGCCGAAAAACGGCATCCAATAGACGGCTGAGACGAATTGATGGAACCAACCCTGCGCGATGTGCTCCGGCATTCCCCGCAAGACGCCGGATTGGTTGACCATGAACTGCGTCATGAACCCGACTAGGATCGCGCGCATCCCGTAGAAGCTGAACCGCTCGGCGCCTTCGTTGCCGATGATGTAAGGCACGCCCGGCGGCATCGTGGTCATGTTTGGCGGCGAGGTCGCGTATTGGTGTTTGGCCATAAGGAATGCCCCTACGGAGATTTGCTGGGAGATTTATTCTCGGGAAAGAAATTGACCGGCGTGGCTGAAGGCAGCGCGCGAGCGGCAGGGTCGGCGTGGTGCTGCGCTTCGTAAAGACGATCACGCTGCACCTCGGGATACTCGCCAAGGTGATGTTCCTCGCAGGAACAGACGAGGAGCAAAGCGATACCGCACGCGACGACCCCGGCGCGGAACAGAGTGGAACTCATTCGGATGCGAACTGTAGTGGGGAAGGTTTCGGCCGTGCAACTAAAAGTGCGCGTATTTCCGGCTGATGTGGGTATTCAATTGAAAGGCGCGCCTGGGGAGTTACTATCGGCAACGTGGGCCGGTCGGCGAAAAACAGTGCCTGGAATGAGGTTTTTGCACTCATCTTACTTGGTGTCGGCACACTACTTTTTCTGGCGCTGATTTCCTACAATCCACGTGATCTGCCGGCGTGGTGGCTTTTGAGTTACTTATCTCCGCCGAACCGGCCAGCGCAGAATTTCATCGGGCCTTTTGGCGCAATTCTAGCCAGCGTATTTTATCTGCTCATCGGCGCCGCGTCTTATCTGCTCGCTGCCGTTCTGCTCGGTTTCGGCGCGGCCAAGCTCTTTTACGGGCGTCTGCGGGTGAGCGCCCGAATGCTCTGGATCGTGTTGTTTATTGCTTCGGGAGCGTGCCTGCTCCAGTTGCAGACGCAACACCTGCAAGGGTGGAGAAGAGCATTCAATATTCAGGGTCCGGGCGGCGCGATTGGATACTTCTTCGGCAAGAAGTTCTTGCTCGGCGCAATGGGCGACGTCGGGTCGATGATTCTCCTGGGCGGCATTTACCTGAGTGCGTTGATTTTGATGACGGGATTGCGCCCCATTCACCTCGTGCGGCAGACGGTCAGCGGCATGCATGCGGCTGCGCAGCGATTTCGCGAATGGCGTTTGCACCGCGAAATGCGCAAGGCCGATATCAAGGGGCAGCTCGAGATCAGCCAGCGCGAGCTCGCGAAACAACAACGGTCGCTGGAAAAGCAACTCAAGAGAAAAGGCGCCCCCGCTTCAGAACCTCAGGGGATGGACTTGGAAGAACTGATAAATCGACCGAAACCGAAAGTGGTCGATACGACGGCGCTGCCGAGCGAGGCAATTGGGTCGCGCAGAAAACCGTCTCTTGCGGAGCTGCGTCCGGCGAAAACTCCGAGCCCTACAACCAAGGCGCCGAAATTCGATGCCGAACATTACATTGTTCCGAATATCGATTTGCTGGATGAACACGATCCGGAAGGCCGCGGCGGAGCTGATCCGGGCGAGCTCGAACGCGTGCAACAGACTTTGATCGAAACGCTAGCGCATTTTGGTATCGCGGTCGCGGCTGGCGACATAACGAAAGGGCCGACGATCACCCGTTACGAAGTTTATCCCGCCAAGGGTGTGCGGGTGGATAAAATTGTCTCCCTCGAGCGGGACCTGGCGCGCGCCACTCGGGCGGAGCGGATCAATATCCTCGCTCCCATCCCGGGCAAGGACACGGTGGGAATCGAGATCGCGAATACGCGCAAAATTAAAGTTACCCTGCGTGAACTCATGCAGTCCGCTGATTGGGAAGAAGCGAAAGGGCGCTGCAAACTTCCGCTTGCGCTCGGCAAGGACGTTTATGGGAAGGTTATCGTGGCCGATCTCGCACAAATGCCGCACCTTCTCGTTGCCGGCACTACCGGGAGCGGCAAGAGCGTCTGCATTAACGCGCTCGTCGCCAGCATGCTGTTTCGTTTCACCCCGGAGGAACTGCGCTTCCTCATGATCGACCCGAAAGTTGTGGAAATGCAGGTTTACAACTCTTTGCCGCATCTCTTCATCCCGGTTGTAACTGATCCCAAGAAGGTCCTGCTGGCTTTGCGCTGGCTGATCGACGAAATGGAAAGGCGCTACAAGATTTTCGCACGAGTCGGCGTTCGCAACATCACCAGCTTTAATGTCCGTCCGGCGAAAAAGACGCAGAAAGAATTGGATGAAGTAGCTGTAGAGGCAGGCGTCTCGCCTGCAAAAACGAAAGGAGCCGGCAAGGAACCAATGCAAGTGCCGCGCGAGGACGCGCTGAGCATCCCTGATCGCATGCCCTATATCGTAGTTATCATCGACGAGCTGGCTGACTTGATGCAGACCGCGCCCGCCGATGTGGAAAGTGCGATCGCACGAATCACGCAGATGGCCCGGGCGGCTGGGATCCATCTCGTTGTCGCCACGCAAACGCCACGGGCCGATGTTATTACTGGCGTAATCAAGGCCAATATTCCCAGCCGCATTGCGTTTCAAGTCGCCAGCAAAATCGATAGCCGGGTCATCCTTGATGAGAACGGAGCCGACCGTTTGCTCGGGCAGGGAGACATGCTTTATCTGCCGCCAAGCACTTCACGATTGATTCGCGCTCAAGGGGTGCTTGTCACCGATGACGAGATTCGTCGTCTCGTCGAATTTGTATCCGCTCAAAGCGCGCCAACCTTCGACGCCGCGGTGCAGGAAAAACTGCAATCGGGCTCGGTGCCTGCTGAGGAGGTAAGCGACGAGGATGAGGAACTAGTGGAAAAGTGTCTCGAAATTATTCGCCAGGAGAAGCGCGCATCCACTTCGTTGCTCCAGCGGCGACTGCGGCTTGGCTACACCCGCGCGGCTCGCATCGTTGATATTCTGGAGCAAAGGGGTATTTTAGGCCCCGGCGAAGGCGCCAAGCCGCGTGAGATTCTCGTCGATCTCGACGCCGCCGTGTGACCGGAAAGGCAAAATGTCCATCGAAGGTCTCGGCAAAAAATTCCAGGAAGCACGCAAAGCGCGTGGCCTGAGTCTTGATGAAGCAGCCCGACTGACCAAAATACGACAATCGCGTCTTGCCGAAATCGAGGCGGATGATTTTTCTAATTTCCCGAGCTTAGCTTACGCCAAAGGGTTTCTTCAGATTTACGGCAAGTTTCTCGACGTCGATGTCTCGCCTTACCTCGATACGTTCGAGACATCGGAACACATCACGATCGATGGTTATTCCTACTTACAAGACAGTCCGCCACCGCCCAAGTCTGTCCGTGTGCCGGTGGCGCGCCGCGAAGGACCGCGCACTTCGATCATGCCGCTGCTTATCGGCCTCGTTGTTTTATTCGTCGGCTTCTGGCTGGTTCGTTTGCTTCTAAACGTTCAACGCATCGCTCCGCGGCCGGCACAAACACAAACGGAGACCGCCGCAACTGCCACGCCGGGTGCAACAGTTGCAACCATTACCGCTCCGCGAGCCCAGCTCGTCGACACGCCGCCGCAGGTGGCCGCGACATCGGCGCCGACAAGGCCTGCCGTGGTTGCGCCAACAGCTGCTCCGACGGCGATTGCTGCGGCAACTCCGAACGCGCCGTCGGCGACCCCGAGTGAGCCCGAAGTCCGCCGAGCTCAGCCGGTTAGGCCCGAAGAACTGGCGGCGGCGCTGGCAAACAGCAATGCCAATGAGCCCTCCGACGGTCAGAATCGTGTCGATATCAAGCCACTCAGAAAAACCTATGTGCAAGTAACGATCGACGACGATCCGACGCAGCCGACGTTCGAACGGTGGGTCTCGCCATCGGATGGAATAGTTGAATTTCGCGGTCGTCGCATCAGCGTTCGTGTGCTGGATCGGGAAGCGGTTCAGATCCGCAAGAACGGCAAAATCGTCTCGAATGGCGATGCCGATCTCAGAATCGAGTAGTATCAGTTTCCAATGGCGATCAAGGTGGGGATGATCAGTCTTGGCTGCGCCAAGAACCTTGTCGATGCCGAGATCATGCTCGGCAGCGTGCTCGAGCGTGGAATGGAAATCACGTCGAGCGCCGAAGATGCTGATGTTTTAGTCGTAAATACCTGCGCGTTTATTGACTCGGCCAAGGAAGAATCAATCGACGCAATTCTCGAGGCCCATCAAAAAC
>QHNB01000204.1 GCA_003217965.1 Verrucomicrobiota bacterium
TATTTTCTCGATTTCACGATCAATCGCGAGGCGGCCGCGCGCTACGGACTGAAAGTCGGCGACGTGAACGACATCATCGAATCAGCGATCGGCGGCAAGAACATCACCACCACCGTGGAAGGGCGCGAGCGGTACCCAGTTAATGCGCGTTACGCCCGCGATTTTCGCCAGGATATAGACGCGCTTAAGCGCGTGCTCGTGGCCACGCCCACCGGTGCGCAGGTGCCGATTGAATTACTCGCCGATATCAAGTACAAGACCGGCCCGCCTTCGGTGCGGAGCGAGAACGGAAAATTGGTGGGCTTCGTTTTCGTAGACATTACCACCAGCGACATCGACGGCTATGTGCGAAAAGCGTCGCAGCAGCTCGCCCGCAACATTCAATACCCGCCAGGCTACTTCGTGCAGTGGGCGGGGCAGTTTCAATACCTTCAGGCGGCGAAAGAACGGCTCAAGATCGTCATTCCCTTCACTCTGTTGATTATCTTCGTCCTTATTTACATCAGCACGCGCTCAGTCGTGAAAACCGGTATCGTGCTCCTGGCAGTGCCTTTCTCGCTTGTGGGTGCGTTCTGGTTGCTCTGGTTGCTCGGCTACAACATGAGCGCCGCGGTTTGGGTTGGACTCATCGCCCTTGCGGGTCTCGATGCCGAGACCGGCGTCGTCATGCTGCTCTATCTCGATCATGCATGGGATAAATTTCGAGCAGAAGGTCGCATGCGTAACATGCGCGATTTGCATGACGCGGTCATTGAAGGGGCGGTCGGTCGTGTGCGGCCGAAAATCATGACGGCGGCGTTGTCACCTCAGCAATCCTTGAGCTGCTGATCTATCCCGTGATCTATGTCCTTTGGCGAAAACGTGAGCTTGTAGGCGAAACGCGCACTGAAGCGGCACCGCTGCTCTCATCGGAGATTTCAACTTGAACCTAAAGTAACGAAAGCGACATGACCTCAAAATTAAACATTAAACCGCTAGTTATAACCGCATGCGTCTTGTTCAAATTCGGCATTGACCTTGGATTAGACTCCAAGGTGTAGCGTCTGATAAGCCAAACAGAAAGATGAGGTGGAAATGATGAAACAAATAACTAAATGCATCGCTGTCACCACGGCAGCAATCTTGGTTTCAGCGGCAGCAACAGCCGCTTCGCCCAAGCTAGTCTGTAATCTGACTGGCAAGGAAGTGAAGACTTGCTGCTGTACAAAACAGAAGAACGGAAAATTGCTGTGCAAATTAACCGGCAAGACAGTCGAGAAATGCTGCTGTTCCGGCATGTAACCGCAACTAAACGAAGGAGAGGTGATTGAAGGCGCCAGGAAAAAGAAAGATTGAAGTGTTTACGGCTGGCTGTTCGCTCTGCGATGAAACGCTGCGCTTGGTCAAAGACGCGGTTTCATCCTGCGGTTGCGAAGTTATTGAACGGCATTGTCCTGCTCAGCAGGGGTGCGAGCGATGCCGACGGTTGTCGTGGACGGCGCAATCATTTTTGAGGGCCGCATTACACGTGAACAGGCAGCATTGCTTACGCGATGAGCAAAAGGCCACTGTTTATTGGGCGGCATTGCAGGAAACCTCCTGCCCGCAGAAAAATGCGCGTCCGAATTCTGCGACCTGATCGAATCTAGCAGCCGCAGGCCGTGAATCACTTGATTGAGTCGCTCGAACGAACCAGATCAAGCCATCTCGAACGTCAGACGATTTTCACCGGCATCGGCACCGAACATCAGGCTGCAGCAGACTTTTGGCAGCAAGCAGAATCCTTCTCACCATAGTAGGTTTTCGCGGCAGCGGCCGTGTGAAAAGCTTCCCACGCCACTCCTTGAGCATCGGTGACCCAGGTTTTGTCGGAGTTTGCGTAACAGCAGGTCGTTTCTCCCTCATTTCTCACGACGCCGCCAGCTCGTGCGATCCGGGCGCGCAACTCGTCTAACTCGGCCGGAGTTTGGGCCTGGATTCCGAGATGCTCGATACCGTAAGTATCCTCTTTTTCAGCGATGGAAAAATTCAGCCGCGGGTCTTCCAGCATCCATTTCGCGTAGTCAGGTTTCGATACCGTCGGCGCTGAATCAAAAAGTGCGGAGTAAAACTTTACTGATTCGTCCAGGTTCTTTACTCGCAGCATGACGTGCATTCTTTTCATAGAGATTTCCTTTGATGTTTTGAAGGCTTCATCGCCTTCATCCCGGTAGTCGTTGCTCCCGGCAAAAAGACGCAAAGAAATTTTCAGGAATCGCAACGGCAAGCACGTAAGCGCCTGAATGCGACCGCGCGACCTTCGCCGCCGAATTCTATCTCACAGCAGCGTTGCAGCACATCGCCCAAGAGCTTGCGCGCACGTTGCACCCGGGACTTAAGGCCGGATTCAGAAAGTCCCAACTGGTGCGCAAGCTGGCGTTGCGAAACCTTTTCGAAATCCGCCTTGATCAGAGCGGTGCGGTATGGCTCAGCAATTTCGTCGGCCATTGGCCGAAGCCAAGATAGGACCTCTTCATGCACGTCGTGTTCGCCGGGGTAATGAGAGAGATTCTCCAGTGGGAGAGCAGACTTATCTACCGGTTCCGGCACTTCTTCGGACACATTCGGAAGCTGTCGCTCACGTTTTCGATAAAAATCAGCAATCGCTTTCCGAGCGATCGCAAGGATCCATGCTTCCGCCCGCTTGTTTTCTTGCAGCTGCGCAAGGCTGCGATTCGCGCACACCAGGATGTCCTGCACCAAGTCATCAATATCAGAGGAAGGCACACGTTTGCTGACAAAGCGGCGAACGCCTTCGGAAAACTGGCGCCAAATCTTTTGATCACTCGCCATGCCCCTAACTTGTGAACGGAATGCAGCGACGCAATAGCAATCCGAGCTGACCATCAAGACAAAGCCCGCTCAGATTTCTCCCAGCGGATAGTGCCGGGATTCTTCGCTTTGATGCTTCAGCGAGTTGCGGGACCAGCTTCGCATCAAGTGTGTCGGAACCTTTAATGACAAGGCGATCAGCCTTGGCGGTTACTCCGCTGATTAACAAAGCGGCTTCTAGTAGGATAGTTTTGGTTTTGATCATGCGTGGTTTGTTGGAGTTTAGACTAGAACTTCACGCTTAGATCGGCCTGGAATAGCTGGTAGCGGTCGAGCGGATTGATGCCGATATCACCATTGCCACCGATACCTAGAAAAATGCCGAAACCGATGGTGACGGGCCCTTTGTTAACCTAACCAAGTCGCTACGGCTCTTTCGCAAAAAACTTAAAACATCAACTGCAAGCGCATAATGACCTCGTCGAATTGGTCATCGCCCAACTGCGGATGCGCCGCCCGAAAATCTGACCAGGTGTGAACGTAATTCGCCATCAGTTTAATGGCATCGCCGTGGATATAGTAGTTGAGACCACCGGTGATAGAGTGGATGCCATCGTCGCCAAACTGTCCCGGGTTTAAGGCTTCCCATTTAACCACCGCCTGCAGTTTCTGCGGGAGGAGGAAATAGCTGCCTTGAACATACCAGCCGCTCGGCTCGAAATCGGCAAACCCAGGGGCGACGCCGGCCACGGTGCGACCATCGACATCTTCCTGGAAATATTCGCCGATCAAATCAAACGGACCGATGTTCAGCCACGCGTCCAAGCTCCATGCCGTTCTTTCATCGGCGCCGGGGAGGGTAAAGGGAGAGAGAGAACCGTCCTTATTGACCAGGAGGGTCAACGTTTGTGAAATATTTGTTCCTTTGTCATCGCGGCTGTTGAGAATATCAGCGCCTAGTTTCAAGCTGGAACCCTGACCGAGCAGTTTGCCTTGCCATGGCAGAAGCTCCAGCCGTCCGACATACATGAAGTTGTTATTGTCGTTGTTGGTGGTGTTGCGTCCGTTCCCGTTAAAGATGCCCGCGTAGTAAGTCACCAGGTCCTTCTGCTGCGGCCACAAGTTGGTGAGCGGTTTGCCCCAGATTTGCACACCAATTTGCCGCTCCGGTGTGATTGCCCCGGTGGGAAGACTGCGCTCGATCGTGAAGAGCTTCGTGTCAGGCGTGATCTGTTCCAGACCAAAGGGCGCTTTCCATTGGCCGACTTTGATATTGGCTTCCGCGAACTGGTGCCAGTTTACGAAGATGTCCGTGGCCTCGAAGGCGGTGCGGCCGGACGAAATGCCATCGCTGTTCTCGAAATCGCCCTCGACCTTGAAGTCGAAGTTCTCGGCGAAATCGCCGGTTAAATTGATGCGCGCCCGGCGCAGGCGAAAACGGTCTTTCAATGCATTTAGACCGAAGCGCCCCTCGAAGGCCGAAACATCGCCATCTTCAAAATTCGCCTGAATAAATCCGCCGAGCGTCAGCTTAAGTTCCGGCCCGGCCTGAAAGACGTAGGCCGGCTTCTTCTCTTCTACTACTACGTTTTTTTCGACATAAGTTTTGCCATCCCAAGTCATTTGCGTTTTCGTTTTGCCCTCCCGGCCAAATTCAGGCGCAAACGCAGGTCGTTTTTTCAGATCGCTGATTTCTTTTTCGAGCACAGCGTTGCGGTTTTGCAATTGCTCAATCGCCCGCTCAAGTTTTGCGATCCGTTCGGATTCGGATTTATCTCCCGATGTTTGGGCGACCAGCGGCTGCAGCGGCAGGACAACGAGCAACATGACCGCTTCGATCAGGATGAATCTTTTTGTGAGCATGGTTTCTCCTTGGTTAAGTAAGCGTTCACGCTGCGAAGGCATGCCCAAAACCGATTGGAAATGCTTCCGTCGACGCCCGTGAACGGTCGGAAGCTAGAAAGCAATTGTTACGGACCGATGGCGGTACTGTTACAATTGCGTGAACTCGGGCACGCCGAGTGAGAAATTCCCGCAACGAACGCGAGAACCGCTACGGAGATTTGGGGGTCGGAGCGCTTTGAGCCGGTGACGGCGCTGCCGTTACCGGAGGCTGAGCAACAGCACCGGTGGGCTTAGCGGACGCGCTCGCACTGACGGATGCTGTCTTCGCCGCTGCACTGGACGATTGCGCAGTCGAAGTCGTACCTGCTGCAGGCGACCCAGCCTGAGCTCCTTCGGCCGCGCTCTGGGTTCGCATTAACTCCCGGCGCAAACTACTCCCGCCCACGCTTCGCTGCGCGTAGAGAATTGAGAGCGCAAACGTGAGCACGAAGAAAATCCCGGCCAGCCAGCCGGTGATCTTCGTCAGCACGTTCGTGGTTTGGGCGCCGAAAATGTTTTCGGTCACGCCGCCGCCGAATGCCGCGCCCAAGCCTTCGCTTTTCGGTCGTTGCATCAAAATGACCAGAACCATCAACAGCGCCACGAGCATGTTGAGGCCGAGCAAAAGGTTGATCAGAATGCTCATTGAAGGGGCGAATATCCGCAGATTAAGAACGTTGTAAACGGTGAACGCCGCAGTAAATCAAGCTCCGGCCGCGACACGTTTCGCCGCCCTTTCCGTCTTAATCTCGTTCCAGACCGAGTCCAGTTCTTCCAAGTTCGCTTGGCCCAGCTTTCCACCTCGCTGCCGCAGTCGATCCTCCATTTCGTTAAACCGGGCAACGAACTTGTCTGTGCCCGACTGCAATACACTCTCCGCGTCGAGCTTGGATTTGCGCGCCAGATTTACGACCGCGAAAAGCAAATCCCCAATCTCGTCAGCGATTCTTTGTTTGTCCGAAGACTCAATCGCTTCCTTCGTTTCCGAGAGTTCCTCATCCACCTTGGCCAGGACATCGCCCAATTCTTCCCAGTCAAAATTCACCCGGGCGGCTTTTTTCTGAGCTTTCTCCGCCCGCATCAGTGCCGGCAGTGCTGCCGGTAAGCTCGCAAACTAATGCCCCTTCTTTTCCTCCTGTTTGATCGCCTCCCATTGCTTAATCACGGCTTCGCTGCCCCGCACGGTGCTTTCGCCGAACACATGCGGATGTCGTCGGATCAATTTCTCCGTGATCTCGCGTGCCACATCCTCGATGCTGAAGCGGTTTCCTTCGGAGGCGATCTGCGCATGCATCGCGATGAGTAAGAGCAAATCGCCCAGTTCCTCACGCAAATTGGCGTCGTCTTGGGCGTAGACCGCGCTAGCGATTTCGTAAGCTTCTTCCAGCAACGGCGGGACGAGCGAGGCATTAGTTTGTTCGCGATCCCAAGGGCAGCCATTCGCTCCGCGTAATCGCGCTACGATCGCGCGCAATCTTTCAAATTCGTTCATCAAATCCGCCAAAGAGAGCGATGAGCGCCGAACTCAGAAATCTCGCCCGAGGTTTTTTTGCCGACGTAAATCGTAATGCCAATGACGCTGGCGAAAGTGGCGACAAAAATGAAGGCGACCAACCAGGAAGGGATGTGGCCAACGCGCAAGGCGTGGTAAAAACCGGTCAGGTTATCCATGGCGTGATCGGCGTGCAGAAAAATTTTGGTGATCCAGGCCACCATGATGAGAACGAAGATGAAAACGTAATTCCGCTTCAATCGCCGTCCT
>QHNB01000205.1 GCA_003217965.1 Verrucomicrobiota bacterium
GTGCGACTGTATGATCGATTATTCACGGTGCCGGAACCGGACGCTGGAGGCGATTTTAAGTCATTTATTAACCCGGCGTCGCTCGAGATCGTAAACGCGAAATGCGAGCCATCATTAAAGGACGCCCGAGTTGATCTCCGTTATCAATTCGAGCGGCTCGGCTACTTTGCGCTCGATTCCGACTCAACGCCTGACAGACAGGTATGGAATCGCACCATTACCTTGAAAGACACCTGGGCAAAGCTGGAGGGACAAGCTCCGTCTCGTCATTGAATATTTTGAAGCTCCGAATTGGTCTTTTCACTGAAACATCGATAAGGCGCGGTCGATCCGCGCAAGCGCGTTCTCTTTTCCGAGCACCTCAAGAAGATGATACAAGCTAGGACCCGCGTTGCTGCCAGTTACTGCGAGTCGCGTTGGGTGCACGATGGCACCGACTTTAACCCCGAGTTTTGCCGCCGTTGTCTTCATTGTGTTTTCAATTTCATCGGCGCTGAACTGGCCGACCTTGTCGAGCGCATCACGTACTGCTTCCAGGCGCGACTTATTCTCGGGCGTGAAATGTTTCGCGACGCCATCGGGATTGTATCGAAGATTGTCTGTAAAGTAGAAGCCGCAGTAGGCGGGTAGCTCGTCGAACGTATTGATCTTGCCTTTGCACGTTTGCAACGCCGCGTGCACGTATTCCGTCGAATAGTGGTCGATGTTGATGCCGGCTGAGCGCAACGTTACGACGGCGTGATCGTAGAATTCTGAATCGCTCAGCTCGTGCGCGTACTGGCCATTCAGCCAGTGCAATTTGTCCGGGTCAAATGTCGCATGACTGCGCACAAGGTTGTTGAGGTCAAAAATCCGGACGATCTCGCTAATGTCGATTTTCTCGCGGTTGTCTTTCGGCGACCATCCGAGCAGGCATAAATAATTGCGCACCGCCTCCGGCAGATAACCTTTCTTAATATAGTAATCCACGCTGGCGCCCTGGTCCCGCTTGCTCATTTTCGATCCGTCACGATTGAGAATAAGCGGAATGTGCGCGAATTGCGGCGGCTCGGCCCCCAGCGCGCGATAGAGCTCAATGTGTTTGGGCGTGTTCGAGAGATGATCTTCGCCGCGAATGACGTGCGAAATCTTCATCTCCATGTCATCCACGACGTTGACGAAATGGAAAATCCACGAGCCGTCCGGCCGGCGAATAGTCATGTCCGGGTGGGTTTGTTCGTTCGAGAGGTCGAAATCAATTTTTCCGGCAACGAGATCATCAACGATTACGTGTTCACGTGGTGAGCGAAAACGCAGCGCTCCTTTGTCTTCAAAAATATGTCCGGCATCGTGTAATTTTTTGAGGTGACGCTCGTAAATGTCATTTCGCTGGCTTTGAAAATACGGCCCAAAGTCGCCGCCGACGTGTGGGCCTTCGTCCCATTCCAGTCCGAGCCAGTGCAGCCCTTCGTAAATCGCAGCCGCCGCTTCCTCGGTGTTGCGCGATTGATCGGTGTCTTCCACACGGAGGACAAAGGTGCCGCCGTGATGTCGCGCGAAGAGCCAGTTGAAAAGTGCCGTGCGCGCTCCGCCGATGTGCAGATAGCCCGTGGGAGACGGAGCGAAGCGAACCCGGGCTGTGGAACTCATTTCACTGTCATCCTGAGCGAAAGCGACAGACCTCGCAAATGCTGTCTGACACTCGCGAGCTCCTTTCTGATTCTGTAGCGGCGATCTTTGATCGTCCCATTTAGCTCCACGGCGGCCGGCCGCGGTCGCTATAGCGACGTCTCTTTCTGTCACGGCGGTCGGAGACAGCCGCTACAAGCTATTCGATAAAGATCTTTTTCGCCCTGCGGCGAGCGTAACGACCCCGTGGCAGATTTACTTTTGCGCCTTTGCATTCTGGGTCGAGCAAGTTTCGAATGCTGTCGACAGTCTCAAATCCGATATTCGTAATGCCACGCGCTCGGAGCCAGTCGACAATCGCACGACGTTGCAGCGCGACTGGCATCTTACGCATTGAAACGACATCGAGCTCAGAAGCACTAATCCGATCTGAAACCAGCGATTCAAGCAGGTCTTCTTCCCCAATCCAAATCTGTGTGACGCGCCAAATCGCTTTGCGGACGTCCCGGCCGAGCTGTTTTTCGATATGAGGCAGCACGCGATGCCGAATCCGGTTTCGCGTCGAACCAAGCTCGGTATTAGTGGCATCCTCGCGAAAGGTTAAATCATTCTGCCTGATGTACAGGTCGATTTCGCGCCGCCAAATCCCGAGTAACGGCCGTACAATGGTTAGCTCGGTTTTCCCAATGCGATGAAGTGATACGCCCCGCATGGCGGCCACGCCGCCGGGACTTGCTCCCCGAAAGAGGTTCAGAAGGGCAGTTTCGACAAGATCGTCCGCGTGATGGCCCAGAAAAATGGTGCGGCACCGCTTTTGCCGGGCAACGCGAACAAAAAAGGCGAATCGAGCGCCGCGAGCGGCGGTCTCAATCGATAGCTTCGATTGCGCGGCGAGCGCGCGCACATCGGTTCTGCCAATTTCGCAGTCGAGTTCTAATTTCGCCGCCATCGACGCGACAAAACGTGCATCGGCTTGCGATGCACGGCCGCGTAGCTCGTGATCGAGGTGGCAGACGATGAGTTTTCGGTAGCCGAGAGATGTTAGCCAATGAAGGAGAACGATGGAATCACGACCACCGGACACGCCGATCAGATGAGGACGGTTTGGCGGAAAATTTTTTAGGATGCGGGTAACGGGAGAACGGAACATTTCCATTTTGGAGCGCATCTAGTTGATGAGCAGGCCATCGGAGCCGGGGGCCGTCAAGACCGACTCGGCTGGCAAAGGGACGTGGATAGCACGATTTACTTAGAGATTTGACAATGAATGAACGTTCATTCATCTTTGCCGTTCCTATGCCCCAACCCCCGCAAGAGTCTATTCCCGATCGACGCACACAGATCCTTAACGCCGCCATGATCTGCTTCGCCAAGCGCGGCTTTCATCAGACCAGCATGCACGACATTAGCGCCGAAGCCGGCATCAGCGTCGGCCTGATCTACCGTTATTTCGAAAATAAGGAGGCGGTCATTTCTGCTATGGCCGACCGTCACAAGCGGGAGATTAACGAGGTGTTAGAACGAGCCCGACAAGCGCCTACCCTTCTGGAGTCGTTGGAGATTTTGTTTACAGCCCACTGCTGCGAGAATTCACCAAAAGTGCAATCGGCCTTCGTGGTGGATCTCTACGCCGAAGCCTCGCGCAATCCACAAGTGGCAAATCTGGTACGCGACGTTTTGGGCACCGCGATGGAGGGAGTGACCGAGTTGATCGCCCAGTCACCGGAAGCAGGGCGTGCATCTCACAATTTGACGCCAAGCGAGTTGGCAGAGTTAATCTTTGCCGTCGCCCGCGGAATGCTCATGTACGATACTTTGCAACCTCAGGAGATGACGGAAGGGGAACGGCGCGCGCGCCAGTTGGAAGTGACTCGCAGACTGTGGCGGCTGTTGTTTACGGCGGAAACGGAACCAGCTTATGCATGACGTAGCCCGTACTCAGATCAAGTCGCGAGTGAAATCGACACGAAAGACAGTGATGCTGGCGATTTTGGCCGTCGTAGGATTGTTCGGCCTACTGGCCGGCGTCAAAGCGTTGCAGATTGCCAAAATGGTTTCGACCAAACCGCCGATACCAGTGGCAACCGTCACGAGCGCCGTGGTTAAGGAGGAAGATTGGGCGCCGACGCTTTCTGCGGTCGGAAGCGTCAGTCCCGTTCAAGGTGCTGTCGTGTCGACCGAGCTCGGCGGCACGGTCAGCGAAATCGGATTTCAAAACGGTGCTGTGGCAAAGAAGGGGGATCTGCTCGTCAAATTAGACGCTTCGCAGGAAGAAGCACTTTTGCGATCAGCGGAAGCAGAAGTAGAACTATCGCGCGCGGACTTGGAGCGAACTCGCGGCCTTGCCACAAAAAAGGTAGTTTCGAATTCTGATCTCGACGCCGCCGAATCAAAATTCCGAAGACTGACTGCCGTGGTCGACCAAATGCGGTCCAACATTCGGAAGAAGACGATTGTGGCGCCGTTTGATGGGCAGCTCGGGATTCGGCAGGTGAACGTTGGTCAGATGATCAACTCCGGTCAGCCAGTGGTTCCGCTGCAATCGCTCGATCCGGTCTTCGCCGATTTCGCGCTGCCGCAGCAGCATTTCGCAAAGTTG
>QHNB01000206.1 GCA_003217965.1 Verrucomicrobiota bacterium
CGCGAAGTGCATTAGTTCGAGAACGAGGAACAATCCATCCGGCTTTACGGCGGCGAGGTATTCGCGATTGCTGATCACGACCTTGGCAATCCCGATTTTGCCGGTTCCACTCAGGGCCTTGTGCAGGAGCGCATAGGCTTTTTCCCCGCCTTTTTGCGGCTCGAGAAAGTATGGCTTATAGAAAAATTTTGGATCGACTTGCTCAAGATCGACAAAATCTGTGATATCGATCGAATGGGTTGATTCGATTTTAACCTTCTCGAAGTCTTCGTCGTTCAGAACCACGTAACGGCCGCGCTCATATTCGAAGCCTTTCACGATTTGATCGGCCGAGACTTCTTTCATATCGGCCTAGGCAACCTTTTTGTATTTGATCGGGCTAAGATCGCTGCGGCGCAGTTGTCGAAAACTGAGCTTCTCTTCCCGCGTGGCAGGGTAAACGGAGATTGGGATATACACTAATCCGAAGCTAATGCTGCCTTTCCAAATTGGTCGCATAAAGTTAGATAACCGCGCACCTTACGAGGCTTTGCCGCCCGTTGTCAACGCCGCGGATTAGTCACTGCGAGCAACATACAGGCCACGCCGTTCCGAACCGTAAGCTAGGCTCTCGTTGGGTCAGGCTTTTTGTTTCCGCTCGCAGCGATTGCACACGCGCCCGAGTTCGTTCTGCGTCGCGGTCAACCTAGATGGGCTTACGAGGCTGGCAAACCGGCGCTCGTCGTCTGACGATAGTCTCAAACGAAGTCGTCGAGTAGTTAATCAGTGATGGCCGCCACCGAGTCCGCCTACGGCATTACTGACGCCGCCGAGCGCGCCACCGACTGTTCCACCAACGCTTCCACCCAAGCCACCAAGCGAACCACCCGGACCGCCGAGACCACCTGCGGCACCCCCGATGGCGCCGCCAAATCCTCCGCCCGCTCCGCTAAGAGCATTGCCAGCCCCGACGGTGCCCAAGGATCCTCCGCTTGATCCGCTTCCAAAAGTTTGAGCTCCAAGTCCGGTTCTAATCACGCTAGCGCCTGCCGTAGCCGCAGTTGATCGTACCGTGCCGGCTCCCGTCTCCACAAGATTTCCACTTTTCGTGACACCCTTAACCACTTGACCAGCATTGTTTGCGATCGCTTTTGCACTCTTTGTCACGGTGCGCACGATCACGGTTTCGCGGATTATACGAACGATGTGTTCTGGTTGTGTGGTGACAGTTGCAGTCACTGTTTGAACCGGTGACGGTAAAGCCTTCAATAATTGTTGTGTCAAGCCATCAACTCCTGGGCCAGGGAACCCTGTCGTTGGAACAGTATTCGGAACGTCAGGTGAAAGATTGCCGGGGACCAAGTCATTAGAAGCTAGAGTTAGTGAGTCGGGCTCGCCGGCTTGAGTATTAGGAGCCGATGCTCCGGGGGAGATAGGATCAAGTGGAGCCCACTTATCGGGAAGATCGTTATTCGATGGAGGCCGAAGCTTCTCTCCTATTTTTAGCTTTGGAACGCCATTAAGTTGTAAGATGTTGCGATCAATCTTGCCTGCGCCCGCATCCATTCTAGCGCTGGCAACATCGTGGGATCGGCGGAAGAGTGAAGCGATGGATTCGGCGTTCTCGAAGAGCAACACTGAGCACAAGAATGCGCCGATCGCTGATAATCCAATGACGAGCGGCGAGCCGAGTAAAGAGTTTCTGGAAGGTGCTGGGCGCGATAATTCCGCATTCGCATTGAACTGGGGGAACACCGATTCAGGCTTTAAAGCCGGAATTGGCGAAGCGGCTGGCAACGACTCCTGGTAGAGAGCGTCAGCACTTTTTTCGGTTAGCCCGTCTTGACTCACAAACCCGGTAACTTGATTTTGCAGCATTTTTTGTTCCGCTGCAGATCTGTGGATGTCTCGCAAGTACCTCAAACCTTGATGATTACCGCGAGAATTGTTCCTGACCAACGACTACAACCTGCCCGAGCCCGTCCTGGTGCTGCTACGGAGCGCGTAATCGACGTGAATCCGATTCTCTTCGTTGAAATCTACGCCCTGCGTCACCCCGCGAACGAGTGGCCGAATCAGCCGGAATTGCCTTTTTCATTGGTTGCCCAGCGGCTGCTTGCCAGGACAAAGGAAACCACAACGTAGCCTTGGTTCTTCTCCTAAGCGACCTGCGCGCCGCGACCCGCCGGGAACTGGTACTGGCCAGTCCGGAACCTAGAAAAAAGTGGCGAGACCAAATTGACCAGAAGGAGGCAATCGATTTTACGCTGCGACTCGCCCGTCTTACCAAACGTCGTTTGAACCTCGCCACGTGTCGTTTCTGCGTTTTCTCTGCCGTAGTGCGAACCATGCTGCGGGTTTGAGTCGCAGTTTCGCTACCGATTTTTTGGGACGCAACCATTTCTGATGCCTCACTCAAGTCTCGAAGGCTAACAGAGGGTGGAGCACATAGCGGCAAACGAACCGCAACATCGAATGGCTCAGATTGTTGGACCGACAGGGCCTGATCAGGCGGTTGGGAAATCATGGGGAGATCGCAGAGGTCGTCTCCGATTCGAAAAGCTGAAAGCTGACCTAAGTGGAAGTCGCAGTTCGGTATCGCTGCCGGCTCCTCCATTGTTTTCGCCGCGACGTAAACATTGCGTTTCCAATGCTTAAACAGACTTGGGCGCTCCGCTCGCTCGAAAAAGAATATTGAGGAAATCAGGCCGCCGAAGGCGCACAGAAATAAGATGACTGTCAGGTTTCCACTCTTCCGCACTTTCGCGGATGGAATTCTCGGTTGCTGGATCACGAAACCCGAGATCAACCTCCGGATCGTCCGGAAATTCAGTAGCCATCAATAATGCACCCGTGGCTATTACAGCAATTATCATTCCACTGGTATTTGTATAGTAAATCCAGGCGCTGCCCCCACTTGACACATTTGATGGTCCTTCAGACGGCCAACGGACTCCGTCGGGGACATAACGCTTTTCCCTGTCGTGGTCACCGCCGATGAAAGCTGCAGAGGGCCGGGTTACCGAACGGCCGCACTTCGAGAAAAACGAACCGAGCGGCACTAATTCCACGGTCATAGCCTTGGAAGCCACCGACCCACCCAAGGCAGTTGGTGCTTATCCTATATCAGGGAACCTTGTTAAAAGCAGCGACTCGAAAAGTTACTTCAGCTACGTTCTATCCAGAATTCCGGTAATCCACCTACTTCAGCAAAAATGAACGCAGCCCTGTTCCGCAAATGCGAAAGATAAATTCCATTGACGTTTATCGCGGCAAAAACCCAGCATCGTTCTATGTGCCGTCGCGGCCTCTAGACGGAGGATTACATCGTTACACCTGCACCTTTTACACAGCCGACTTAACGCGTGTGCTACGCCGGCGCATAAGGCATATCCGCGACTCCAAGGAATCACAGGGTCTAACGATCACATACGACCGTAGGAAAACACACCGGCTGTGAGTGGAACTCCTGAACGGCTCGAGGAAGTTCGGGCTGAAATAGAACAAGCCGCCGCTAAGTCCGGACGGAACGTAGAAGAAATCGAATTGATCGCCGTCTCCAAGGCGCACAACGCCGAGAAAATCCGTGAAGCCATGGCCGCCAAGCAGTTATTATTTGGCGAAAGCAAAGTCCAGGAAGCGCGTAGCAAGATTCCACTGCTGCCATCCCATTTGCGCTGGCATTTCATTGGACATCTGCAAAAGAACAAAGTTCGTCACGCTCTTCCGCTCTTTGAGTTGATTCACAGTATCGATTCGGTCGATCTGGCTAAGCAAGTCGAGCGAATCGGGAAAGAAGATGGGCTCTTCCCGCGGGTTCTACTCCAAGTCAACGTCGCGGGCGAGACGAGCAAGTTTGGATTTAAGCCGGAGGCGCTGATAGAAAGTATGGAACAGTTGCTCGAGTTCCAACGTTTATCGATCGAAGGTTTGATGACCATTGCACCGCTGGCAACGGATGCTGAAAAATCGCGTCCGCATTTTGCCCGTTTGCAATTGCTCCGGGGCGAGCTGGAGCAGAGATTCCATTTAAAATTGCCGCATCTATCCATGGGCATGAGCGATGATTTCGCCGTCGCTATCGAGGAGGGCGCAACTTTTGTCCGGATCGGAACACGAATTTTCGGGCCGCGTTAGAAGCGGTATCGTCCTTAACGGAAATCATGTCGCTTGATCTGGAACGAGTTGAACTGATTGGGCAGGAACTTGCGATCCACTGGAAAGACGGCGAGGAAACGTTCCTTTCTCTGGAGACTCTGCGGCGGGCATGCCCATGTGCAGCTTGTGGGGGCGAGGCCGATGCATTCGGCCGAGTTCATCGACCGCCAGTCCAATATTTGCCCGGGAGTTTTCGGCTGGAGGGATTTGTACCAGTGGGAGGGTATGCGCTCCAATTCCGCTGGGGCGACGGGCACTCGACAGGGATCTACAGTTTTGCTTATCTTCGCAGGCTCGCCTCCTCCGCCAATGAGTAATCTCTCAAAAATCCTGTGGATTAGCGCGATGTTGTTAATTTGTGGAATCGGAATATTCGCAGGCAATCGCCCCAACTTTCTTATCGGCGGCAACGGCGCTGCTATGACCGAGGCAAGATTCTCAACCGCTGCAATCGAGGCAGAACTTCGCGGGGCTTATCCGGAATTTAGCGGTGCCATAAACATTGAGCTGGGACTTGCGAGAACGACGAGTAGTAGCTCCATTCTCGAATTAACGGTGACCGATCGCTCTGGCAATAGTTACGTATGCCTGATCCGGCGAACTACTTCTGGCTGGAAAATCGAACGGACTAACCGATTAAAGATCGCATTAAAAGGCATCATCATTTAGCTATTCCGGGACCGTAATTCGCAGTAGCTCAGAACTCGAACCTACGTTTCGGACAACGCGGTTAGCGGCCTTCGCCGGAAGGAGAAAGAATTCCCCGGCGCGGAATAAGGACCCGCCGCACTCCAGTTCGCCGGAGAGACAACAGGAAATAGCGAAGGTTCCCGGGGGCGCAAGTTCGCGCCCGGAGTCGATTTGCCACCGATCGATGGAAAACAAATCGTGAGAGATAATGGATTCGTTGTTTGCAGCGATGGGGGCTGGGCTGCAATCGGTGAAATCGATGCAGCGCAGGGCTTGTTTGATATGCAACTGGCGGGGCTGCCCGGCTTCATCGACCCGATTCCAATCAAATACGCGATAAGTGGTGTCGCTATTTTCTTGCACTTCCACGATCAAGTTTCCTTCGCCAATGGCATGCATCCGGCCGCTCGGAATGAGAAAAGCATCGCCCGTTTTGACCCGGAGTCGTTGAACAAGCTCGGCCGCGCGGCCGGAAGGTAGCGCTGCTTCAAACGTCTCGCGCGCAATCGGTTTTTGCAGGCCGAGATATAATTCCGCGTCGGGCGCAGCATGGGCGATGAACCAAGCCTCCGTTTTTGATTCCCCGCCAAGCGAATTAGCCACCCGCACCGGCGGATGGACCTGCAAAGAGAGCTTTTCCCGGCAATCGAGCAATTTAACGAGTAATGGAAAGCGGGGCGCCTCCCGAATCTCGCCAAACATTTCTTGACGAAAATTCAACCAGAGATCATGAAGTGATCGGCCAGCGAGCGGGCCGTTCCGAACGATGCTTTGCGTCTCCGCGCGGTCGACGATCTCCCACGATTCCCCAATCTGTTTCCCGGGGGGAAGACGTTTGCCATAAAGCGTTACAAGGCGGCACCGCGATTTCCTTTGTCCCGCGATGCCAACAACGGAATGGGTCGAGACGTATATTCCGGCCAGGCTTGATCGATTGCCGTGGAGTCCATGGCATTGGCTAATCGTTATTGCTTTGGGTGCGACGTGGATCCTCGACGGACTCGAAGTGACTCTGGCTGGCGCGCTCGGCGGCATTTTGACCTATCGAGAAACTCTCGCGTTAAGTGATGCGCAGGTCGGAGCCAGTGCCACCGCCTACCTTGCTGGCGCGGTCGTTGGCGCGCTCATGTTTGGTTATGCAACGGATCGACTAGGACGAAAGAAATTATTCTTCGTTACCGTCGGGGTTTACTTAACCGCGACCGCCCTAACCGCCTTTTCCTGGAATTTTTGGAGTTACGCACTCTTTCGTGCGCTTACGGGAGCGGGAATCGGGGGAGAATACGCTGCCATCAATTCAGCCATCGATGAACTTATTCCGGCGCGCGTGCGCGGTCGGGTCGATCTCATCATCAACGGCAGCTACTGGATTGGTGCCGCGCTGGGC
This sequence comes from Verrucomicrobiota bacterium, assembly GCA_003217965.1. Lineage (GTDB taxonomy): Bacteria > Verrucomicrobiota > Verrucomicrobiia > Chthoniobacterales > UBA10450 > AV69. Next base: position 6,215 of record QHNB01000206.1, read on the forward strand.
TCGGCCGCGACTGTGGTGCTCCTCAATCCTTACCTATTCCCGGTCTGGCTTGGGTGGCGGTTTGTTTTCGGAATTGGCGCAGCCCTCGGATTGATTGTCATGTTTTTTCGGCAATGGGTCCCGGAAAGCCCGCGCTGGTTGATAGTGCATGGGCACGCGAAAGAAGCGGAACGGATCGTGGCACAGGTTGAAGAGGCCGTTAGTCTGCATTTCGAAGGACTAATCCCCTCAGCAATGCCACTAGTACGAATCCGCGCTCGCAAAAGAACCCCGTGGCGGGAAATTTGGGAAACCATCGCGCATAAATATCGCGTTCGATCATTGCTTGGCTTTGTCTTGATGGTGGCACAGGCATTTTTTTACAACGCGATATTTTTCACCTACACGCTTGTTTTAATCCGTTTCTACAACGTGGGGGCGGCGCAGGTTAGCGCTTACCTTTTGCCATTTGCTCTCGGCAACGTCCTTGGCCCGCTCTTAATTGGGCGTTTTTTCGACACCATCGGGCGCAAGCCAATGATTATCGCCACTTATCTAGGGTCGGGAATCTTGCTCGCCCTCAGTGGCTGGCTTTTTCGGGCGGGGCTGTTGACGGCACAAACGCAGACGCTCGCTTGGACCATGATCTTTTTCGTTGCTTCTGCCGCGGCCAGTTCGGCCTACCTGACCGTTAGCGAAATTTTCCCGCTGGAGATTCGCGCGCTCGCAATCGCAATTTTTTATTCGGTTGGAACGTTAGCGGGTGGCGTTTTTGCTCCCTTGATTTTTGGCGCCATCATTGGCAGCGGTTCTCGAAACGCGCTCTTTGCCGGTTATCTTTTCGGCGCCGCGTTGATGATTTGCGCAGCGCTAGTAGAAGCTTGGATCGGAGTGAAAGCGGAACGGCGATCGCTCGAGAGCATCGCCGCCCCATTGTCGAGTGCGCCGTGAGGCCGGTTTCCAAATTCTTAAGGTATTGGCTGCCGGTCGTAATTTGGCTGATCATGATTTTTATCGGCTCGACCGATTTGATGTCGGCTGAACACACCTCGCACATTATCGGTCCGATTTTACGCTGGTTCTATCCGAGTATTTCGCCAGCAAGGATCGACCAGCTGCAATTCGTCATCCGCAAAATGGCGCATGTGTCGGAATACGCGGTGCTGTCATTATTGATCTTTCGCGCCTTGGCGGAGACGACGCGGCAAGCTCGATTTGCTGGCCGTGCTTCGATCGCGTTACTGATCAGCGGCGCGTTTGCTGCAAGTGACGAATTTCACCAGTCCTTCGTCCCCTCACGCACGTCCTCAGTGCGCGATGTCATGATTGATGTTACCGGCGCAATATTTGGGATAACAATCTATTGGAGCTTTGTTCGCAAAAGAAGAATCCCCATGAAGGCCTAACGCCTTCCGGCGGCATGTTTCAGCGGAACGCCCAGACAAGCTCGCTACACAGGACGAGTCCGTCCGACGGGCGGACACGCCAGACGCGTGCGTCACCAATGGCGAATTCGGAAATCGAAAATCTAAAATCAGAAATCGAGATCAGAACTGGCCTTTGCTTTCGCTGCGCTTCAAGCGGGGACTGTGCCTGACTGGGCTCGAACCAGTGACCCTGCGCTTATCAAGCGCATGCTCTAACCAACTGAGCTACAGGCCCGTGGCGCCAACTAAGCGACATTTGCGATCTAAGATCGAACGCCGCTGCGCGCGCATTCCTCTAATCTGAAATCTGCAATCTGCAATCTGAAATTCCCATCAAATTCTTGTCGATTCCGCCCGCTGGACTGTTACGTTCGGCGACTCGTGCGCTATCGTTCCGCTCTCCTAACCTTGGCGTTCGTTGTCAGAAGCTTCATCGCAACAATCGAAGCAGGCGAACTGGGGCCGACCTCACCTGCAGTGGCGATACCGCCGCTGGCAATCAAGCATGCGACATTGGCGAACGGGCTCCAGATTTACTCGATCGAGGATCACAAAAGCCCCACGGTGGCGGTGCAGGTGTGGTATCACGTCGGCTCCAAAGACGATCCCAACGGACGCAGCGGATTCGCCCACTTGTTTGAGCACATGATGTTCAAGGGCAACGAGCATCTGAAGCCGGATACCTTTGAAGAGTTGACCGAGAATGTCGGCGGCGAGAACAACGCTTTTACCGCAGCCGACATGACCGTCTATCACGAAGTCGTGCCTTCAAATTATCTCGAGCCAATTCTGTGGGCCGAGGCGGAACGAATGTCATCACTTGCAATCAACGACGCGAATTTCAACTCCGAACGTGACGTGGTGAAGGAAGAATATCGTCAGCGCATCCTTGCCAATCCTTACGGCGAATTCTCCCTTGCGCTCGAGCAGAAGTCATTTGCCGCCCATCCCTACAAACGTCCGACTATCGGAAACATTGCCGAGTTGGACGCTTCGCAGCTGTCCGAGGTCCGGGCATTCCATTCAACTTTTTACCGGCCAGATAATGCGACTCTGATTGTGGTTGGCGATTTCAAGCCAGGTGAGCTGGAGACATGGACGAAGAAGTATTTCGGGGCCATAGCTAAACCATCGGATAAAATTCCGCGCGTTCGTGTGACTGAACCGGCCCGAAAGGAAGATGCCGTCTCAGTCATGTATAGCCCGAAGGCGCCACTTCCGGCGTTTGCGGTGACTTATCTGGCACCGTCTATCCGGAGCGAAGATACTCCGGCATTGGACATTGCTGACGCCATTCTTTCCGAGGGCGAATCTTCGCGACTCTATCACTCGCTGGTTTACGAGCAGCAAATCGCAACCCGCGTCTCTTTCAGTGCTGACCTTCGGGAAGACCTGGGATTGCTGACGTTTCGGCTGGTACTGGCAAGTGGGAAATCGGTGCCTGAGGCAGAAAAAGCGCTAGATACGCAAATCGATAACATTTTGAAAAACGGCGTCACTGAAGACGAATTGAAGAAGGCGAAGAACCAATTTTTAACCGAAAAACTACGCGAGCTTCAAACCAATAACGGTAAGGCGAGCGCACTCGGCGAAGCGGCGGTGATTTATGGCGATGCCGAGCGGATGAACACGGATTTGGCCAAACTCCAGGCCGTCACCGGCGATCAAGTCAAAAATGTGCTGAACAAATACATGGCCGGAAAGAAACGTGTCGTGATTGAATATTTGCCGGAAGCAATGAAATCGGCTGCGGCACCGTCGCGCCCGGAAAAATCATCGCAGTCGCAACCGTCCAGATGAAAATAAAACAGCGCGCGCAAATCGCGATGATTTTGGCTGCGTCGGTGTCAAGCACGTTTGCGATCGGCGGATTAGATACCCCGCCGCCGCCCGCTCTGCCGCATGAAATCAATTTCACGCAACCAAAGGAAACGAAATTGGAGAATGGGTTGCGTGTGATCGTCGCGGAGCGACCCGACCTGCCGCTTCTGGCGGCGCAAGTGGTCGTGCGGAACGGCGCTGAAATTGATCCACCCAATCTCGCCGGAAACGCGAGCATAACGGGTGCGCTCTTAACCAAAGGAACGGATTCAATGTCGGCGCCGCAGATTTCCACGGCAATCGAATCGCTTGGTGGCGACATTTCCTCCGGTGCCGGCTGGGATTCGTCAACGGCTTCCGTTGTTGTGATGTCGGACAAAGCTGACGCGGCTCTGACGATTCTGGCCGACGTGGTTTTGCATCCGGCATTTAAACAGGAAGAACTTGATCGGCTGAAGAAACAGCGGCTCGATGGGTTGCGAGTCTCAATGCAGCAGCCGGGAACAGTCGCCAGCTTTGTGGCAGAGCGCGTCGTTTTCGATTCCAGCGAGTACGGTCATTCGATCGGCGGGACTGTCGAGACAGTTCAGGCGATGCAGCGCGATAGCATCATGAAGTTTTACAAAACCTACTATGCACCCGCGAATACAGCGCTGATTTTCGTCGGAAACATCACGCTGGAGCAGGGAGAGGGGTACGCCCAAAAATACTTTGGGGCGTGGAAGGCGGATGCCGCAGCGGCCAAAGCGCCGCCACCGAGCGCGATGGAATGGAAACCGGAAAACGTTGTTGTCGATATGCCGCAAGCGGGGCAGGCGGCGGTCGCTCTTTCCAAGCCGGCGATCAAACGCAACTCGCCCGATTATTATTCGGGATTGGTCGCGAACGCCGCCCTCGGGAACGGATTTATCTCGCGCTTGAACCGAGAGATTCGAATTAAGCGCGGCCTGAGTTACGGAGCGAGAAGTTCGCTTGATGCACGGCGCGATACCGGACCGTTCACCGCTTCGGCCCAGACGAAGAACGAATCGGCCGCTGAAGTAGCTAAGTTGGTCATGGCCGAGTTGAAGCGGCTCGCAACCGATCCCGTCCATGGCGAAGAACTGAAGTCGCGTCAGGCGGTCTTAACCGGGGGTTACGCCCGCGGTTTGGAGACAGACGAAGGATTCGCCGGTAACCTTGCTTCGTTGGCCGCTTATAACCTTCCGCTGGATCGGTTGAATGCATTTATTCCCAAGATCAACGCGGTCAAAACCGAAGATGTGACTGCGTTCGTGACGAAATATTTATCGGCAATACCGAGTTTGATCATTGTTGGGAAAGCGCCGGCATTCATCGATCCGCTAAAGAAAGATTTTCCAAACGTTAGAGTAATCGCCCAATCCGATCTGGATTTGAACCGGCCGGA
>QHNB01000207.1 GCA_003217965.1 Verrucomicrobiota bacterium
TAATCCGACGTGGCTGAGCAGGAGCACGACTGGTTGCTTTCGGCGAAACGGATCTTCGAGGTGTTCAAAATTTGCTAGCTCGATCCGCTCCAGAATCTTTTCGATCGGCATGTGCGTGATTTTCACGCTGCAAAGCAGATTTGCCCCAAGCCGCTGGAAATGTCGCCGCACCAGACGGCGGGCTTCTTTGGTCGCGAGGTCGTCTCCAAAAGCAATCCGGATATTCCGCAATGCAAGTGTGCGGTATTTGCGCGAAATCAGCCAAACAACGGTGCCCGCTAGCTGTCCAACCGCAAAAAGGACCGGCAACGGCAGCAGGGTAAGCAGCCAGATGCCGGCGCGATAAAGCAGGTATACGCTGTAATCCACCATCAATTGGGCGCGCAGGGTACGTTTGCCCGCGCCCGGCTTCAATCAATATACTGTGTTCGTGGAGGCGGAAGATTTACGCGCAGCCGAAGCTCATATCGAGAGGCTCGAGGAAGAGCTCTTGCGTCTGAAAGACGTCAAGCGCGAGTTGCAAACCTTACGTGAGCAACATCGGCGATTGCAACACACGGCCGAAGGTCGCGTCGCGAGATTATTGGCAAAACCATGGCGATGGTTTGTGCGCTCGTCTAAAGTCGCCTTCAAGCAGCCGACTGAGTATGAATGTTGGCTGGAGCGGCATCGGGTTTCGCCAGAACAGGTCCGATCATTGCGAGAGCGGGCGCGAGAATTTTTTTATCGTCCGCTGATTTCGATTCTCACACCCACGTTTAATCCGGACGCCACCCTGATCTCGGCAGCAGTGGATTCGCTCGTGGCCCAGAGCTACGAAAATTGGGAATTAATCCTGGTCGATGATGGATCAGATGAGACCAAGGTGGCGTTGCCGGAGTTCGCTGCACGCGATTCGCGAATCAAAGTCATGATGGAACGACAGCACCGCGGCATTTCGGCGACGTTGAACGCCGGCCTCAAGTATGCTCGAGGCGAATGGATCGGGTTGCTTGATCATGATGATTTGCTCGAGCCAGACGCGCTTTTTCGCGTCGCGGAGCTCCTGCAGGAAGATCAGGGAGTGGACATTATTTATTCCGATGAAGATAAAATAGTCGATGGACGCTTTGCCGCGCCGATGCTGAAACCAGACTGGTCGCCGGAATATCTCAGCGCCTATGATTACCTGGGCCATTTTGTGGTGATACGGCGTGAGTTTGCGAGCTCTGGCTTCCGCAGCGAGTTCGATGGTGCGCAAGATTACGACCTGCTGTTGCGCGCATCGGCGAAGACTCAGCGCATCCGGCACATTCCGCGTGTCCTCTATCATTGGCGACGGACGACCCAATCCACAGCACATAATATCCGTCGTAAACCTGGTGCGTTAGAGGCGGGCCGCCGGGCGTTGGAGGAGCATCTGGCCAGGCGCGGCGAAGTGGGTCGCGTGACGGTTGACTGGAAAACACACGCTTACCGGGTTCGGCGCGAGGTTGGATCAACTGGTGTCACGATTGTTATTGTCGGTGGGGACGAGGCGGATGTGGAAAGAATTCGTGCTCGAACTGACTTTCCCGAGCTCGAGATTGTTCTCGCGAGCGGGAACAAACCGCAAAGCAACGTAGCTGGCGATTGGTTGCTTTTTATCGATCACAATCTGGAACCGGTGGATGCAAACTGGGTCACAGCAATGGCGGAACAACTACGGAATCGCCAAGTTGGGGCAGTGGGAGCGCGCATTCTGGCTGTGGATGGCAGAATTGAAAGCATGGGCTTGATTCTCGGGTCGAATGGTTTGGTGCAAGGCGCATTCGCGGGATTTTCGCGTGATGATCCCGGCGTGAATCGACAGCTCCAGGTTGTCCGCAACTATAGTGCGGTTACCGCATCGTGTTTACTAACGCGCCGCGATGTGTTCGATAAGACCGGCGGATTCGACCAAAACCAATCGTGGCCGCTTTGTGCCGGCACCGATTACTGCCTGAGGTTGCGCGATGCCGGATTCCGCACTGTCTCGGTGCCCTATGCCGAAGTTCGGCGGATTTCAGGAACCGAAACCGCAAAGGCTTCCTGTTCCGGGCTCGCCGAAAAGTGGCCTGAAATTTTCAAATGTGATCCATGCTATAATCCAAATCTTTCTCGCGAACCAGCCGACTTCTCGCTAGCCAAGTAACCGACTGCTTATGGCGAAAAAATCCGACAAGAATATCTGGCGTGGTCTTCAGACAGGCGCTGCCAGCGCGCTCAGCATGCGCGATTACAGCGCGGCTTCTTTTGCGGAACGACTTGCCACGGTCGGCGTCGAAGCCGGTCAAATCATCGCGACGGATCGGGCGGAACTAGGCGATGTTTGGATTCCAGGCGTGGAGATTTTCCCGCGCACAATCCATTTTCAGCGTCACCGGGGAATCTTCGGCGAATTCGTCCGACGCGACGAAGGCGTATTGGCGAAATTAAAACTTTGGCCGAAGCAATGGGCCGCGGCGCGCATGTTCGCGAACAGCGCGAAAGGATTCCACGTGCATCCGCCTTATGTCCCGGCTGGCGAGGACCCGGCGAAATGGTTGCGCGGGAAATTCAGCAAGAACGCACCCGTAACTCGTGATTATGAAGCGGAGCAGTGGGACGTGATGTTTTTTTTGCAAGGCCGCTTGGAGATGATCCTACGGGATGTGCGCGCTGGTTTGCTCCCGAGAATCATGCGCTTTTTTATCGATGGGGATAATCATCGCGGCGCAAGCAACGTGGGCGTCGTCATTCCACCCGGGGTGGCGCATGCGTTGCGAGTCGAGGGAAGTGAGGATGCCATCATGGTTTACGGTACCAGCACGGTATTTCAGCCCGAATTCGAGGGGCGCATCGCGAGCGAGATCGAGACGGCGCAATTGCCGGATTCGTGGAAGGGATTTCTCGCTGAATAGCGCCGCAAATGAAGCGGCAGTTCGATCCGGCTTTGCCGGAATGGATGGATCGGCCGCAGCCGGTATCGAGTGCGCTCGAGCGAGACTTGGCCAATATACGATCACTGAATCGCTGGTTCGGAAGCTACCGACTGGTGCGCCATTTTCTGGCGCGCTGGCTCAAGCCAAACGGACGAGTGCACATTGCCGATTTAGCAACGGGCGCGGGTGATATTCCATGTATGATAGCCGAGTGGGCGCGAGCCCGGGAGATCAAGATAGAAATTGATGCGGTCGATCGGCAGCCGGGCACACTCGAAATCGCGCGCCGGCTCACTGTCAGCTATTCTGAGGTAACTTTTGTAAATTGCGACCTATTGGAATGGAACCCGGCCGAGTCCTACGACATTGTTCTGCTCTCGCTTGCGCTGCACCATTTCAGCGATAACGATGCGGTCAAAGCCTTGCGGAAATGCCGCGAACTTTCCCACGGCGCGGTGCTCGTCAGCGATTTGCGTCGTGCGCGCTGGCTCAGCGCGGGGATATATTTGCTGACAGCTGCGATTTACCGAGAACCAATGACCAGGAATGATGCCCGGGTTTCGGCAGCACGCGCCTTCAGTTTTCGCGAAATGCATGAATTAGCGGAGCGGGCCGGCTGGAAAAATTTCGGGCACAGACGGTTCGCCATTGGTCGACAAGCAATCTGGCTCGATCCCAGTGAAAATAATCGAAACGGGTGAGGGCGCACATCAGCACGTGCTTGGCCGGCGTGCGCGTTCGGTTCTTGTCCCGACCATGGGAGCGTTGCATCGGGGCCATGAGGAATTGATTCGTGTTGCGCGAGAACAAGCCGGCAGCGACGGCGAAGTTGCGGTGAGCATTTTTGTGAACCCGCTGCAATTTGAGCCCGGTTCGGATTTTCCGAAGTATCCACGGCCAGAAAAGGAGGATGAAAAGGTTTGTCGCGCAGCCGGGGTGGATTTGCTCTTCCGGCCAACGACAGATGAAATGTATTTTCGCGATCGATCGGTTTACGTGGAGGAAACGTCGCTTTCCATCGGTCTCTGTGGTGCCTCGCGGCCGGGACATTTTCGCGGGGTCTGCACGGTCGTAAGCAAGTTATTTAATTTGCTGATGCCAAATGTCGCTGTCTTCGGTGAAAAAGATTATCAGCAACTCGCGATTATTCGGCGGATGGTGCGCGATTTGAATTTTCCGGTTGCAATCGTTGGTGTGCCGACTGTTCGCGATGCCGACGGTCTCGCGCTCAGCTCGCGCAATCGCTACTTGAGCGCGGAAGAGCGCGCCCAAGCCCGGGTTCTGCGGCAGGCCGCTTTAGCCGCGCAGAAATTGGCCCAAGGTGGTGAAACCTCTGCCTCGAAATTAATCGACAGGGCGAAAGCCGTGATCACTTCGGCCAGGAGCGCTCGCATTGATTACGTCAGTTTGATCGACGCCGAAACTTTAGAGCCGCTACAAACATTGCGTCCAAAGACCGTTCTTGCCCTTGCCGTCTTTATCGGGGGAACGCGATTGATCGATAACCTGCGGATTGCGTGAAGGAATTCGACTTTGTCGTGGTCGGCAGCGGAATCGCCGGCTTGAGTTTTGCACTCAAAGCTGCCCGGCACGGTTCTGTCGCCGTAATCACAAAGCGAAAGGGGAGCGATTCGAATACAGCGTGGGCTCAAGGCGGCATTGCTTGCGTGACGAGCGGTGAAGATTCCTTCGAGCTCCATGTTCGTGATACACTCGAGGCCGGCGCTGGACTTTGTGACGAGCAAGTCGTGCGCACAATCGTGACCGAAGGGCCGGAAGCGATCCGGGAACTACAGGAAATCGGGGTGCGCTTCGACGAGCGAGAGGTTTCCGGGCATCGTGAGCCTGATCTTGGGCGAGAAGGCGGACACTCCAAGCGCCGAGTGTTGCATGTGCAAGATGTAACGGGCCGGGAAATTGAGAACGCGCTTCTCGCAGAACTCAAGCGCGCTTCCCATGTGCAGTTGCTCGAAAATTACATGGCGGTCGATTTGATTACTGCGGCAAAACTTGGTTTTGCCGCGGAAGATCGCTGCCTGGGCCTCTATGCGCTGGATGAAAGCAGCGGCGGAGTCGAAACAATTCGCAGCGATCGAGTGGTGCTGGCGACGGGCGGGTGCGGAAAAGTGTATCTGTATACGACTAACCCGACCGTTGCGACGGGCGACGGGGTGGCCATTGCCTGGCGAGCGGGCGCAACCATCGCGAACATGGAATTCATCCAGTTTCACCCCACCTGTTTATTTCATAGCGCCGCCCGTTCATTCCTCATATCGGAAGCGGTCCGTGGGGAAGGAGGAATCTTACGAAACACTCGCGGCGAGGATTTTATGTCGGGATACCATGCCCGCGGCTCGCTTGCGTCGCGCGATGTAGTTGCCCGTGCTATCGACGCAGAAATCAAACGCAGCGGTGCGCAGTGCGTTTATTTAGACATCACGCATCAGCCGGCAGAGTTCGTGCGGGAACGTTTTCCTCACATTTTCGAAACGCTGTTAAAGCTCGGGATCGATATGAGCCAACAGCCGATTCCGGTAGTACCGGCAGCCCATTATCAATGCGGCGGCATCAAAACCAACGTGAATGGCGCAACCAGCCTACCTGGATTGTACGCGACTGGCGAGGTGGCTTGCACCGGCTTGCATGGTGCGTCCTCTTGGCGTCAGTCGGAAAATCACGTTGCCAGAATGGGTGGCGGGCGATGTCCAGAACGTGGACGAGTTGGTAGTCATTTATCACAATTGGGACGAAATTCGCCGTTTGATGTGGGATTACGTCGGCATTGTTCGCACTGATAAACGGCTTCAACGCGCAGCCTCGCGATTGCGTAATCTGCAGCGTGAGATTCACGACTTTTATTGGAATTTCAAGGTCTCCGTCGATTTGCTCGAGCTGCGCAATCTCGCCAGTGTTGCCGCCCTAATTGTCGATAGCGCCCTTTTGCGACAGGAGAGCCGTGGCTTGCATTACACGCTGGATTATCCAGGCACGGATAATGCGCGTTTTCGTCACGATACGCTGCTCGTCCGTGCCTAAATTTTGGAACGAATGATGCTTTATCGGGTTAAATAGCCCTGCGGCTGCGACTTCTCGATGAGGAAACCGCTTGCCGAGAGGCTGGTTTTCGGATAAACACCTGCCACGCCAATGAGAAACGGCTTTATTTTAGCGGTATTGGCTCTCGTCGGCGTCAGTACCGCTGGCGCGCAGTCTCCCTACGAGAGTGCGGCGGATTTTGCCAAATATGCCCGGAAATTGCGCGAGCAGGCGCTGCTCAAAGTGGAACCCCAAGTCTTCGTCCCAACCGCTTCGCGCACGAGCACAACCACCCGTTATCCCTGGAAAACCAACATCGTGACGACGGTCTTTTGGATTGGCGAACAGGCCGGCGGAAACAATCCTGTCCCGAATCACAAAAGCTCCTGGGACGCTAATTGGGCTTCCAATTATGGCGGTTTTGATAATCCCGATTCTTCCTCGCGTCGCAACTATATTCCGGCTGCGTTCGTGCCGCGGCAGAATCCGTTTTACTGCGCCCTGCCTTACAACGATGTGACGCATGGCCAGTTCAAACCAGAGGCGGCGCTGGTCATTCCCTGGTTTAAACAAGCTTACACCGAGCCGGGCAAATCTGTCTGTAAAGACCGCTGGATTGCAATCCGCAAAGGCAATCGCATCTGTTATGCTCAGTGGGAAGATTGCGGACCATTTCGCACTGATCACTTTCAGTACGTCTTCCAGAGCGAACGGCCAAAGCCGAACTTGAACCGCGGGGCGGGACTCGATGTATCACCCGCGGTCCGGGATTACCTTGGGCTCTCACCAACCGACGTCACGGACTGGCAATTTGTCGAAGTGCGCGATGTGCCGCCAGGTCCGTGGCGGAATTACGGCGATAATAATCATTTCGTCATTGCCAAACGACAGGCCGAACAGCGCCTCGTCCAACAAGGTACCGGCGCCGCCGCCCACTAACTCGCTCGATCTGCGCTTACCTGCGGTCGAAGTCGCTCGAACATCGCTTCGAGTTGGCTGATCCGATCAATTATAGGCTGATGCCGTTGGCGCTGGGCCGCGCAAAAGGCTGCCAGGGGCTGAAAGGCTGTGCTGATTTCCCAATAAAAAACATTAATCGCGTGTGTGATTTGCTCTTCGATTGCACGGAGGAGTTCACCCCGTTTCGCCTCCATCTGCTCGGCATAGGTTTGCAAAATTTTCCGCCGCTGCCGTTGCGCCAGCAAAGTGCCGACAATCGCTGCTGAAACGGCCAGGACCCCGGTGACATCGGCGATCGCGGCGCTGCTCATGGCGTCAATGACCTTGACAAGTCCGCCATCTGCGGCCACGCCCGCCGGTATGCGCAAACGCTTGGACGTTTCACGGAAAATGATCCCGAGTTGCTCCTCGATCGCGGGACCGCCGATCCGCTCCGCCAGCGCCAGCTGAATTGCTTGAAGCAGTTCGCGCCGCTGCCGGGCAAAATCTGGCGGGATGCGGGGTGCCTGTGATTTCGCGTCACGACCAAATTGGGTGTCGATCATATCTTGCAACTGCGGCCAAATACCGCGCAGATCAGTCTCGAGCAATTGCACCGCGTATTCGATTTGAGGCTGCACCAGCTGGCGCAACTTTGCTTCCATTTCGGCTTGGAAATCGCGCTGCCAATCGTACGGCCGCCAGATCATTTTTATGGTCACCCAAAATGTCAGCCGTCGTTCCAGCAGACGCGTGCCTTGATTACTGCACTCCCGGCAAGCGTGGTCGATCCCACGTAGAAAGCCATGCACTTGGCGAAACGTTTGGTCTTGGCGCGATTGCAAGAAACGCGTGATGCGATCGAGCCGTTCTTCATCGCGCTCGATCGTGCGGAATGCCTCGCGGATCTGAGATGCGATCTCACCCAACACGATTTGCCCGGTCTGCCACGCCGATTTCAACTTCAACATCCCTGCGCTCGAATCCGTGACGATGCGATTAATCTGTTCCTCGAGCGGAGCAAATTGACTTTCCTGCCAGAGCCTTTCGCTGTCAGCGTTCTTCGTCCGTGCCAGCAGAGCCTGGCGAGCGGAAACAGCGAAAATAGCGGGAGCGAATCCGAGGCGCTGTAAAGCCGTGTCCTCAAGGTGGCGCTGGATCACTGCAACCTCAGCGGGGTCGCGCAGGTCGGCTTGTTGCAAAACAAAAATGGTGTTTTTCAGCCATCGCTGCTGGACGAGGCCGAGAAAATCCCAGGCTGATTGCGTCCAGGGATTGATGACCGAGAAAACAAAAAGCACCAGGTCGGCACGCGGCACAAATTGCTCGGTGATTCGTTGATGCTCGCTCACCATGGTATTTGTTCCAGGTGTATCGACGATATTAAAGTCCTGGAGAAAATTGATCGGCAAATAGCGCTCGACTAACTGAGGCGAGACGTCGACGGTCTTCTCTTCTTTGCCATAACGAAAAATACAGATTTTGTCCGTGGCCGGCAGAACGTCGGCTTTTACGAATTCTCGCCCGAAAAGTGCATTCAAAAGCGAGGATTTGCCGGATTTGACTTCGCCGACGACGACAAAAAGCAATGGCTCGCGGATATTTGCAAGCAGCCCGTGCAGAGTGTCGGCGGTGGTGGCGTCTTGTTTGATTTCGGCCACCAAGCGTAACAATCCGATCAGTGCAGCTTCGACATCAGTGCGGAGCTGCAGGAAATGATCGGCAATCATTCTAACCTCCGCGCCATGTGCAAGAGCTCTGAAACGGTGACAAACTTGAATCCCTTGGCTTCGAGCTCGCTTAACGTTGTCGGCATGGCTTCAATCGTTCCCGGGTGAATATCATGTGAGAGAACAATTGAACCGGGTCGCGTTTCTTTCACAATTCGGTTCGTCACAACGGTGGGCCCAGGTCGTTTCCAGTCATAGGGGTCAACGTCCCAGAGCACAATTTCGTAGCCGAGTTCGTCGTGGATGAAGTGTTTTTGCCGTGCGGTAAGCGAGCCGTAGGGCGGTCGAAGCAATACCGGTCGTGCACCAATTGCCCCGCTGATCGCTTCCTCAGTCCGCTTGATCTGACTACGGACATTTTCGTCTGATATTTTGGCTAGGTTGGGATGGGACCAGCTGTGGTTTCCAATTTCATGACCTTCGCGAGCCGCACGTTTTACGATCTCGGGATGTTGCGCGACGTTTTCACCGATGACAAAAAAGGTGACGTGGATGTGACGTTGCGCTAGCAGATCGAGCAGACGCGGTGTTAGTTTTTCACTCGGGCCATCGTCGAACGTTAGGGCGATGTAGGGTCCATCCACCGGCACGGAGCTGACCGTGATCTTTGGCTCCGGCGGTGTTGGAATCGGCGTAGGTTTTTCCGTTGGCGATGCGGATTCCTGAGCGAGAGCAACGGACACCAGGAGAAGCGCAGAGCTGATGCAAAAGAATCGAAGCATGGAAGGTAAACGCGAAAGAGTGCCGTTATTTACGCGAGCTGTTTGTCAAAGCAAGAACCCGGCCGGGAATTAGCATGCGCACGGAAGGGTAACCCCAGCCCCGAATTTGGCAATTATCCTGCTCCCTCAGCCAGTAAGATCGTTGTTCGGGGGCTTGGAACGGGACGTCGACGCCCAGACCACCGTACCGGCGCGAATCTCGATGAATGAAGATTCTCCTTGTCGAAGACCAGGACGATAGCCGTCAAACGCTGCGTAAACTGATCGAATTGCGGGGACATGAGGTCGTGGCGGTCGCCACGGCGGAGGAAGCGGAGCGGGCCTTAGCCGAGACGAATTTCCCCCTTCTGATCCTCGATTGGATGCTTCCGGGAAAAAGCGGGATCGACCTCTGCCGCGAACTTCGACTGCGCTCTGATGGTGACGAAATGTTCATTCTGCTCGTGACCGCGAAGGGCGATCGCGAGGATCTCGAACAAGCATTGGAGGCGGGTGCGAACGACTATTTGACCAAGCCGATTGATCTTTCTCGCTTGAATGTCCGCCTGTCTGTCGCCGAGAGGCAGATTCGCAGTCTGATCGAACGCAATCAGGCGCGGCGCGAGTTGCAGGAGTCGGCGCGAACCATGACCAATATTCTCGAGAACACGGCAGACGGCTTCGTGGCCTTAGATGCTTCGGGACGCTTTACCTATTTGAATCCGGGAGCGGAATCATTGCTTTGTCGCTCACGCGATGAAGTAATCGGGCAGAAAGTTTGGGAAAAGTTTCCAGAATTTTGCGGTAGCCCGTTTGAAAAAAATTATCGGCACGTCCTGGAAAGGCAGGAATCGATCGAGTTCGAGACGTGCGATCCGACAGGCCGGAAATGGTTTGAAGTGCACGCATACCCAAGCGGGGGCGGCGTATCGGCCCTTTTTCGCGACGTGACCGAGCGCAAGCGGACAGAAGAAGATCGATTAACTACCGGCAAGTTAGAATCGCTTGGGACATTGGCCGGCGGCATTGCCCATGACCTGAATAATATCCTCACCGTCATCTCCGGTAACATCGGCCTTGCTCAGTTCGAGGCTCCAGCCAACGACGAAGATTTGGTGGCTTGCTTGGCAAAAGCGGGGGAGGCGGCAAAGCAGGCCGCACACCTGTCTAGTCAACTGCTAACGTTCTCGAAAGGTGGCGCGCCGGTAAAAAAAGTCGTCGCGCTTGCCGGGCTGCTTACCAAAGCCGCAAATTTCTCCCTGCATGGATCTAGTTTGCGAGCGGAGATTGAAACCCCACCTGATCTCTGGCGGGCCGAAGTCGATTCAGTCCAAATTGAGCAAGTGATCAACGCTTTGATGATCAATGCCCGTGAGGCAATGCCATCCGGCGGTACCGTCCTGATTACCGCTCGCAATATCCAACTGGAGAATAAAGCAGGGGTGCTCTTGCCGGAGGGGCGCTACGTGAAGGTAACGGTTGCAGACCAGGGCTCTGGCGTTCCTGATAGCATTGCGACAAAAATTTTCGATCCTTATTTCACAACAAAACCGGCGAGCAGCGGACTCGGGTTGCCGATCAGTTTCTCAATCATCAAGAAGCACGGCGGGTTATTGCATCTGGAAAATTCGTCACCAGCGGGCGCGGTCTTCGCCTTCTACTTGCCCACAACTAAGGCGGAGGTGACTGAGCTGACGGAAACCAGCGCCGGCGCACCCTCACCCTACGAGAATCAACGAATTCTCGTGATGGACGATGAAGAGGGAATTCGCGATCTCACCTCCCAGTTGCTCATCTCACTCGGCTACCATGTCACGGCGGTAGCCAATGGCATGGAGGCGGTGAAAGCGTATCAAGATGCAATGGAGCGAGGCAAAAATTTTCACGCCGTGATCCTCGACGCAACTATTCGCGGTGGGATGGGTGGTCTGGCTACGATCGAGCGCCTGCGCAGCCTGGACCCGCACGTAACCGCCATTATCTGCAGCGGCTATTCGGATGAAGCTGCCCTCGCGGGCTTCCTGCAATACGGTTTTCGAGGGGCTTTGCCGAAACCCTTTACGCGAAGCGATTTGGCCGATGCCTTGGAACGCGCCTTGATGGCGGCGGAAAATGAGCCGGTTTTGGCCAGTTAACTCTTTCGCAACTTTTCGATCGCGGCGATAAAAGCTTCCGCCCCGCCTTCCATGTAGCCGAGTTCGCCAATCTTTTGCCCATCGGCATTGAGCACAACGATAGTCGGGAACCCCTCAATCCGATATTGACTAGCAAGCTGCATATTCTGCTTTTTTACCTCTTGTGTCTGAGGCTTTGCTCTGGGAAAATCGAGTTCAACAAGGACAAGATTCTTTGCGGCGTAATCTTGAAATTGCGGCTTCGAGAATACTTCCGCCTTTAACCGTTTGCACCAGCCGCACCAATCCGATCCAGTAAAATCAAGCAGCAGAAATTTGTTATCCGACTTGGCTTTGGTTTTGGCTTCATCGTAGTTCGTCAGCCAGTTAGAGTCTGCTCGGACAAAAGCCGCCGAAAGAAAGACGATCGTGCCAACGAGAAGCAATCTTTTCACACCGCAACCGTCCGCTCGGGACTCGGTTTGCGCAAGCCCGCTGGCCAAGGTACGGAAAAGAGCCGGACGCGCTCGGGCGCCTCGGGCTCGTAGTTAAAATTTTGGTAGGAAAATTACCTGATGTGCCCGGAGACCAGCTTGGTCATCTCGAACATGCTGACTTGGCTTTTGCCATTGAATACGGGGCGAAGCGAATCGTCAGCGT
>QHNB01000208.1 GCA_003217965.1 Verrucomicrobiota bacterium
TGATCGATTCCTCAGCGTCAGCTGATCCGTTGATCATCATTTGTTCCCTCCCTATTCCCTGAATGGCGCTGCGGATCCTGGGCGTGCTGCCGCCCGTGGTTGCTCGCCTCGTTATCGGCCAGAACCTCATCGATCACGTTTCCTAGTAGTTATATATCGTTCACGCGGACTCCTATAATTTCCACGCTTACTAGAGCTATCAATTTCCCCCGGTTTCGTCAATAAATTTCCGCTCAAGCTTCACCCCGCAATTCCCGCGCCATCCCATTCCCCTCACACGAGGCGCGTTTATCCTAAACCCCAAAAACCTGCTAAAGTTTGCCTTTTCAGGCGAAGCCCTGATATGGGACGTTAGTCCTACAAGTTTCTCAAGTCATGTGAAGTTTGGGTTACGGAATGCTTTGGCGTGCCCCAGATTGATGCGACGCAATTCCAAGAAAAAAATTCATTCGCGGATAAGTGATTTTGCTGTCGCCGCCGATGCCGTCCTTCCGCCGGCAAACCAGTCTCGCCCGATTCCCTTTGAAAGAATCTGCTCGCCAAAAGGATAGCCGCCGCGCACCAGGTACCAGTAAAATGCCGCATACGTGCTCGCTACGCGCTCCAATATCCAAACTGGTGCGAACCAACACGCGGACCGCGGGAAAACCTGAGCAGCTTGACCCCTGGCGCGTCCGGCGGCCGCGATCAGAATCGAGCCAAGGCTCAGCACAGCCGCAAAAAATATGAGCGGTGGGTTTTGCCCTGCGAACGCAAGAAAAACTGCGAGAGGAAGAATGCTAGCAAAGAAAATAGTTTTTCCGCGCAGCCCAAAATCTTCATATGCCTGCCGTGGGCGCTGCTCGAGCCATTTGCGGAATGATGGCGGATTCTTGCGGACAAAAAGATCGGTCTCATGATCGATCTTCAGCCCTCGCTGCGCGAAATGTCGGATCATTTCCTCGTTGTCAAAAAGAACATCTCCGTCGTATTCCCCAGCGCGTAACGCAGCGGAACGGCGAAAGGCGCAAGTCCCCGGGTAATCAGCCGTGCGCAGAGTGGCGCGGTTGATTAACATCCGGGCCGCTTCGACACGCGACCACCACGGCAACGGGAGGATAAAATTCTGCGGCCGGACTACGTCAAATTTTTCCAGGCGTTCGCAAATCAGCTCGATCTGCTCGGCACCATAGCGCACATCATCGTCAGCGAAGATAATCTTTTCATTTGCGCCTAGGGCGATTCCGGTATGGATAGCGTTGACCTTGTCATTTAAATAGGTGAAACGCCGATTTACCTGCCGATGCCGCCAATACGAACCCCAGATCAGGCCGTATGCGTCAAAAACCGCCGGCGGTGATCCATCGATCACGATCACTTCGCAGCTAGCTGCCGTCAGGAGTTGAAAATAAGTCGCGAACTTTTCCGCTTCTTCGCGTGAAAATACAGTGCGGCGTATCGGAAGCAGATAACTGCACCTCCCTCGGACCCCACGCACGTCAACTAAACGCGCATGTCGCATGATCTGGTTGTGTGAAAATATTACACTTCTTGAATTTGCGACCGCACCGAGGTCGGCCCGCGTAAAAATTGTGAGTTGGATGAAAGGGGCCAAGGGCAAGCAACGGGACAACACCGCGATCGAACGAAAGTTTCGCGCGTTTATTGAACCTTCCGCTTATCCCTGCCTCGGCGCTAAAGCAGCCCTGAATATGGGCGCTTATAAGTTACAATTCTACGCGGAATTGGGCGACCGGAGGGCGAGCTCTCATCTCGCCTCTGACCTCACCCGTTTCATTGATTCCCCGGTTCGGCAAAGCAGCGATTTCGCTACCTTCGGAGCGGTATTTAGCCGGCCCATCGAAATGACTGAACTGGAATTTGAGCAGCGTCTTTGGCGAACACTGCAACAACTAAATTGGATCGATGCGAAAAAATTCGATTGGGATCCAACCGTCGATCGCGAGCCTGGGTGTGCCAACTTCGCCTTCAGCTTTGGTGGCCACGCTTTCTACATCGTGGGTATGCATCGTGGTAGTTCGCGATTGGCACGGCGCTTTCCTCTTCCCGCGCTCATGTTCAATTTGCACGAGCAATTCCGGAAGCTGCGCCGCGAGGGCAAATGGGAACGAATGAAAACGAGCATTCGCAAACGTGACGCTGCCTTGCAGGGTGAATGGAATCCAATGCTGGACGATTTCGGAGAGAGATCCGAAGCACGCCAATATTCCGGACGCGCGGTCGAAGAAGGCTGGAGCCCATCATTCCGGGCCGCCCAAATCGGACGAGCAAGTCGTTGTCCCTTTTCGCATTTGTGACGGATGCAGCGGATCGAACCGCAGTGCGGGGTCGCATTTCAGCTCCACGAAAAGCAACTGCTTACGGTTACCGACCTCGAGGGAGAACAAGTTGCCGATCTCGTTGCTTTCAATGCGGCAGACATAGGGGAATGCCTTTCCTCCGGACGCAGTATCGATTACGCAAATACGATTTATCTCACGACCGGCAATATTCTTTATTCCAATCGCAGCCGGGCCTTGCTCACGATTGTGGCGGATGATGTCGGGCGGCATGATTTTCTGCTCACTCCCTGTAGCCCGGAGACTTTTCAAATCATTTATGGCAATTGCGAGTATCATCCGAGCTGTTTCGAGAATTTAGCCATGTCTCTGAAACAGTTTGGGATCGCAGGCGATTTCATTCCGACGACATTTAACATCTTCATGAATGTCGTGATCAGCCCTAACGGCGCTCTCGATATCCAGCCGCCTTTGTCAAGAATGAGGGACAAGATCGTTTTCCGTGCCGAGATGGACCTGATCATTGGTCTCACTGCCTGTTCGGCCGAGATGACTAACAACTATCGATTCAAACCAATTGGGTATGAGATTTCCGAGTGAGCGAGGCCTCCTAGGCGCGCCTGACTGAGTGGCCGGTCTAGACGATGCACTTTTCGGGGCCGCGCTGTAATGGCACCTGCCGCTGGTGACGGCGGTAGCTACAAATTGCGGCATCCCCTCGACCGCTTTTTATAAATTTGGCGACAGCGATTGGGCGTTGCGAGGCAAAAATGAAGCCGCGCTGCGGGGCGAAACCCGTCAGCGCGGCTCTGGGCATGGCTACTACTTCTCTGCGGAACAGTTATTGATTGCTTTGCACTAGCACTAGTTGGGTGGCGGAGCTGCCACCTCAAGATGCTTGCGACGAAAGATTGCCCCTGCCTTACGCGTCCTTATCTAGCATCAGGCCGTACAAATCTCTTTTGCTTGGCCTGGATTTGTGTTTCTCTTACATAAAATATAAACAGAAACACGAGTTTGTTTATTTGCCGGCCGCCGCACAGCGGAATTGGCTCCGCTGTGCAGCGTTAGCAATTGATTAGCGGTGCCTGTGGGGCGGAGTTCCGGTGCCACCACCGCCGTGACGGCCACCTTTGGCGTCTTTGTTCGGCTTCAGGTCACGCACATCAACTTGTGGTTTGTCTTTCTTTTCTTCGCTCATATTACCTTTCTCTATTGGTTTTTGGGTTTTGGATTGTGTGAGGCGCGCCGAATAGCCGTCCGCCGACCACCTTCTTGTCTGGAAGCAGGTCGTCGAGCCGGATCAGCTTTTCTTTCGAACGCTTCTGCCGATGAGCTCCACGCTCTCCGGAATCTGCGTCCTTTTTCTCCTTCGACGAACTCACGATGCGCAGCATTAACACCATTCATGCCAGAGGGCGACCCCGGTGCTCTTTTTACACATTCATCGGTCAATCCAGCCACGTAACATTCCTGTCGCAAGAGACTTACTCGCCTGAAGATTATTCCATAAATCGACACGACCTTTCGCTTAGCTTAGACGAGTCTGGCCTAAAAATGAGACAAGGATGGCTAGTTTTTAGGCCGCTGGCATCACATGTGATCAGACGCTCGGAGATGCCGGCTGAGTGTTGCGCGCGAGATGCCGAGAAGCTTAGCCGCACGCCGTTGATTTCCACTCGCTTCCTTATAGACGAAGCGCACGTGACGCTGGACTGCGCTGGCGAGTGAGAGATCGTTCGAAGCACCGGTGCGCTGGTGGGGAGATAGCGAATTTCTTTCGGCGACATTTGGCGACGACTCAGCCGAATTCAAATCCGGTGGAAAATGGATGTGCTCGGGCATGATAACATTGCCATCACAAAACAGGGTCATGGTCCGAACCGTGTGGTAGAGCTCGCGCAGATTTCCGCGCCAATCATGCGCCATCAAACGATCCATGGCTGCCGGATGAATCGCGTTAATTTCCTTTCCGAAACGCAAAGCTAATGCTTTCAACTCGGCTGCAATCAATCCGGGCAGTTCCTCGCGTCGATCCCGTAGTGCCGGAATCAAGATCGTGAGGCCATTCAGTCGATGGTAAAGATCCTCACGAAACTTTCCCTGCCGGAGGCGATCGCGCAGGGAAACGTTGGTAGCGCAAATAATGCGCGCGTCCGTCTTTAACATTTTTTCGGAACCCAGCCGTTCAAATTCGCCATACTCGAGGACGCGCAGAACCTTTACCTGCGCCAGCGGACTCATTTCTGAAATTTCGTCGAGAAAAATAGTACCGCCATTGGCCAACTCGAATTTGCCTTTCACCGCTTGCTGGGCACCGGTAAACGCGCCTTTTTCGTGACCGAAAAGCTGACTCTCGAGCAAGGTATCACTCATGGCCGAAGCGTTGAAGGCGATGAAAGGGCCATCGGCGCGGGCAGACGAATTGTGGATTGCGTGCGCGAGCAGAGTCTTTCCGGTACCGGTTTCTCCGAGCAATACGATGGGCACGTCCGACTTGGCTGCTAGTCTGGCCAAACGAATACAGCGCGCCATCGCATCGTTGGTCGTGCGCAAGTCTTCCACCCTCAAGGCTGAAAGTTTCGGCTGCATTCCCTCGGCTGCTTAGTTGCGAATCCCTTCCTTCAATTGCTTGATTGGTTCGAAAGCGTACTCGATCAACGTGCGCCGGCCAACGCGAATTCGCGCTTCCCCCTTCATTCCCACTCGGAGGGTGAGCCGTTGTCGATTCGTGGTGTCATCGAACGAGGCGAGGGCGACAAAATGTTGCCCGCCTGTACTGCTGACTGCAGAAGGACTGACCCAGTCCAGTTTTCCGCTCAGCGTGCCGTAGCGTTGATAAGGAAACGCTTCGAAGAAAAATCGGACCGGCTGACCGGTAGCGATCTTCGCCAGTCCACTTTCGTTCAAGAGAAGTCGAGCCAGGGGCTTACTCTCGGTCCGGGCAAGTTGGCAAAGCTCCTGTCCGCTTTGCACAACGCTGCCAGCATTCCGTTGCGAAAGCGAAATCACCACGGCGTCGTAGGGAGCGCGAATAGTTAATAAACTTTGCTGCGAATTCTCCAGATCCGACTTCAATCCTTCGAGCTTCATCTTGAGTTTTTCGACTTCCGCCGTCTCCTCCGCCCGTTTTCGCGCGTGTTCGTTTTGCATCTGCTGACGCTCGAGTTTCACCTGCTCGAGCGTGCGCTGCGCCACCGCCTGATCTTTTTCTGCACCGGCTGCTTCAAGCTGCAATTTGATGAGGTCGACCTGCGAAAAACCGCCGCTCTTGGAGAGCTTTTCCAGACGGGTCAGCAGATCGCGGTTGCTATTGGCCTGCTTTTCGTGAAAACGGAGCTCGCTTTCCGCTTGTGAGACTTGAGCATTCTTAATGTCGGCTTCCGCCCCGTAGGCCTCGTCCATTTTCGCTAACGTCATCTGATGCGTTCGCAAGTCTTCGGTCATCGTGCGCAGCTGGGTGTCGAAAACGCGGATTTCATCGGACCGAAGGACGAACAGTTCCGTTCCCGCTGAAACAGTTTGTCCCTCGGAAACGCCCACGTGGCTGAGTG
>QHNB01000209.1 GCA_003217965.1 Verrucomicrobiota bacterium
TATCCTCATCCAAATAACGCCCTGCCAATTTGGGAAGTCATTCTCGCGATCGGATTCCTGCTCGCCATCACTGTGGCAGCAATCGTTTTGCGAAGAAAACGACCTTACCTGTTCACCGGATGGTTCTGGTATCTCGGAACGCTCGTCCCAGTGATTGGCCTGGTTCAGGTTGGAGAACAAGGCCATGCCGATCGCTATACCTACCTCCCCCACATTGGTCTGTTTCTGCTTGTAGTTTGGCTCGTTGCTGACGTGGCAGCAGTCCGTCAGTCCAGATCACGGTTCGCTGTAGCCGCCGCGGTAGTAATCATCGTTGCCCTGGCGTGGGCGGCATTCATTCAGACTTCCTATTGGCGCAACAGCGAGATCCTTTGGACCCATGCTCTCGCCGTGACTTCTGACAACGACTTTGCCCACAATAATCTGGGCTATCTGTGCGTCGAACGCGGTGAACTGGACAAAGCGATCTCGCACTTCGAGACCGCGTTAAGGATTAGGTCTGGTAAGCAGGATAGGCACTACGACGTGGGCACAGCTTTTGTGCAGATGAACCTCGCCGATTCTCTGGCCCGAAAAGGACAATCCGATGAAGCGATGGCTCACTACCAGCAGGCAATTACGTTGCAACCCAATTATGCCGATGCCTATTACAACCGCGGAAACGTTCTTTTTGCAAAAGGCCGCATCGACGAAGCAATCGCAGATTGGGAAAAAACTCTTCAAATACAACCCAGTGACGCGGATGCCCACACGGGCCTGGGCAACGCCCTTCTGCAAAAGGGCTCCCTCAAGGAGGCGATCACTCATTATGAAAAAGCATTGGAGATAGCTCCGCAAGATGTCAACGCCTGCAACAATATGGCCTGGGTGCTGGCGACATCTTCTGATGCCTCGCTCCGCAACGGCGCTAGAGCAGTGAGTCTTGCCCAGGAAGCGGTGGAGCTTTCTGGCGGAAAAGAGCCGAATTTTCTCCGAACCCTAGCCGCGGCTTACGCTGAAGATCAGCGGTTTTCCGAAGCGATCAGTGTGGCGAAGCAAGGCTATGCAATAGCCGGCGCACAGAGTAACTGGGCCCTCGCTGATAAAATCAGGGCGGACATTGCTCTCTACCGACACCGCACTCCACTTCGCCGGGTATTTTCGAGTAATTAGCCGTCTTGCTCTGGAAAGCAGGAAATTTTTTCCTGAGTTCCTGCGTTCCTAAGATATCCCCCTTGCCGCCAGAGACCAGACCTCCGCACAAGGCTACGGCTCGGCAGGCGGCGGCAGCTACAAAGAGGCCTCCTCATCACTATCCGGGCCGCGGAATTTCCAGCTCGACCGCCCACAAACGCTACTAGTACAGCTACTCGGAGGACTCGAGTTCCTGCCTGCGGAGAAACAAAACGGCCGGGCCCTCACCGAAAGGCCCGGCCGCTGTGAATCATTCCAGTCTGCGCTTTAGAATCTCTTCTTCACTCCAACGTACCAGAACCGGCCTTTGATCGTGGCCAGCGATTCGTCGTAGCCGTTCTCAAAGGAGCCGGCCACAAACGGCGGATCTTCATCTGTTACGTTTTGCATCCCAAGGGTAAGGGTCGTGTTATTCAACCAAGCACGCCAGCCGCAAGGGTTGTACTCGGCCGTAGAAACAGGCAGTACGTTTTTCTCCTTGCCGTCCTTCATCTTGACGTTCTTGCCCCCGTCCTTGGCGTAACCAGGCACCTCCTCTGTCGGTGGCGCCGGCATGTTGAAGGTGTAGTTTAAGAGCAGATCCAGCGTCGTCCACGCCGCCACTTTGCGCGCGCGATTAGCAAAAGGACCAGCGGCCGGGTCTTGGAGCTTGGTCGCTCCGGTCAAACTGGCATTATCGTCGTTGTACTGGCCAATCCAGTGGACCACAGCCCCAACATCGAGACCCTGCATCCAGGTATCAGCCGGGCCGTCGTAGAAGACGCTAAAATTAGCTCGATGCCATGGCAACGAACTAGTTAGAGCTAAGCCCGGCGGCAGGAATTCGCCATTGATACTAAACCGTTTTGAATCGGCAGTAGGTTGAAACTCAGCCCGAGACAGCCAGGTGCCATTGACCGTGGTCGTCAACCGTCCCCAATCCCCGTGACCGAAGATCGAGGAATCCAGGATATAAATTGCTTCGTAGTCGAGACCTTCGAAAATCGCACCCGAAAGGTTTTGGCTAGGATCCACAACCAGAATGACTGGACCAAATACTCCTCCAGGCGGTGGTGCGCCACGAGTTACCAAGGCGTTAAAAGGTGCATGATTACTGTTCTCAATAATGAACTGCGCGCCGAGGGACGACACGATGTCGCGCATATCGATATGCCACCAATCCGCGCTCAGGGTTAGGCCTTTGATCCATTTCGGGCTGTAAACCGCGCCGTAGGTCCATTCATAGGCAACTTCCGGATGCAGATGCGGGTTACCGGAAACACGCTCCTCGATCTGAGGCTCAGTCCGGAACTCCTGGGGATTGGTCGTGGTAAACGGATCTGCCACGATTGGGAAGTTCTGCGTGCCCGCGGGCGTAAGCTCCCCTAGTGTCGGCGCATGAAACCCTTCGCTATAGCTGGCACGCAAGGTCAACCCTCCGATCCATTTGGGATCCAGTGGCTGCCAGCGAACTGATACCTTCGGCTTCTGCGCGTTATACCGCGTGTGTGCCGCCGCCTGAAACGGAACAAGAACGGTAGAAGTGTTGCTGCTGCCCCATTCCTCGCGCTCGGCGAAGTCCACTTCCAAGCTATATGCGCCCGGGAAATTCCACGTCGGGCTGGTAAACGGCACCCGCACTTCCTCATACACTCCCCAGACATCCCGGTTTACCCGGAAGCCTTGCCCATCGACCGAGCCAATCGATTGGAACGTCGCGTTGAGCGGGTCGCGCGTGCGGGTGAACCTCGGCGCGTCATACTCGCCCCCAATCGCAAACGAGAGCGGACCAGCGGGAAGATTAAACAGGTCGCCGTTAATGTTGGCATAGGCTATCGGCATCTCAAATACCCCAGTATTTTGCAGGTCGACATAAACCCTCGCTCTAGCGGCATTGGTGTTGTGGGCGTGGAAATTCAAGAACGGATCAAACGCCGTGGCCGGATTCGAATCCAATAGTGCGTCCCGCAGCCCAGGCTGGCTGACCTCGCCTACGGAGATGTCCTTTCCTTCGTTACGAGTGTAACGGAAGCCGGCTTCCCAGTTCCAAGTCTTGAAATAATCGCCAAATTCTCCCATCTCCCCGCGGAGCCCTCCATCGAAGAGGTAATCGTAGTAAGTGAACTTCTCACTTCGAGGACCGGTGTCGTTAATGCCACGAAACCGAACCCCGGTATAGACAGGCAGACCAGTTCCATTAGGAAAGAAATTTGCAATCGTCGCATTAGCCACGGTGAACGGATTAAACGCATTCGTGATTGGCACACTGATGCCGGTAGGACTAAAGCGCAAATACCGTTAGGTATTTGTCGCAGATATCGCGGGTGAAGGAACCGTAGTAGACCTGCCGATCCGCCGGCGGCAAAGCCGGCGTGAAGGCGGCAAAGTTAAAGAAGACGTAATTCCCATCCAAGGTATCGGGCGTCCCTTGTAGAAGACCGAGCGCTCCCGGCGTGATATAAAATGGAGAAGTCGCGGCGTTGGGAGCCGAATGCGGAATCGGCGTGTTCACGCCGGGTGTTGGGTTACCGCCCGGACCGAAAAACAGGCTTGGAAGCAAGCGGCGGCTGGCAACGCGGCCGGGAAAGTTACCGCTGCGGGCATCGAATCCTCCAAACCGAATGAAATTCCCATTGGAAGAAATGTCGCGGTCACGGCTAAAGAGCCCACCGGTTCGCTCCCAAAAATCGGCAATGACCACGATGTCGGTCTTGTCATCTCCGGTGCCCGCTTTCAACCACGCTTCCCATTCACCCATGTCATTGGAGCCTCCCAGGTTTGTGTTCCCGTAGGTCCCCCCAATCTCCAAACCACGGAATTTGTGGACCAAGAAGAAGTTGACTACCCCAGCGATCGCGTCCGTACCATACACCGCCGAGGCTCCATCCTTGAGGATGTCGACGTGATCGACCATGGAGAAGGGAATGAGGTTAATGTCCACACCTCCACTGAATCCGGCGACGCCCAACGAACCATAGGCGACACGTTTGCCATCGATCAGAACCAAAGTCTCCTTGGGCAAGAGGCCACGCAGGTTGAACTGGATGGTGCCGTCACCACCATTGCCGATGTTGAGGTTGACCGTGCCCCCCGCCTCCTGTGGAATAAACTCCTGCAGGTCGGTTGCGTTGCGGATGCCCAACTTCTCGATGTCTTGCGTCCGATAGGTGTCGACAGGATTTGGCCCGGTCTCTTCCGCCGTCGGGATGTTGGAACCAGTGACGATAACACGCTCGGCCACAGCCTCGGTGGCTGGCGCTACCGGCGCTGGAGTAGCCGGAGCTGGAGCTGGCAACTGAGCGAATGCTCTGGATGCGAAAATTAAAGGAAACCCGACGCTCGCTACCAAAGCGAGGCGAACGAATCTGAATTTATTTCGGACGTTTTTCACGGTTAGTTTCTCCATGGATTTTGGTTAGGTTTGGCACCGGATTAATGAAGAATCCGCACCCTGACAAGGAATTTTTTCATTTTTTTGAAAAAATTTTGAACGGCCAGGCTGAGGATTTGTCACTATCTGGTTTTTGCAGAATCGTTTTGTAGCCAGTCTCGGGCCGCCTGCCTAGAATTTTTTCGCGAAATTTTTCCGGGAACCGCTGTGAAAACCAGATCCAAACCAGGACGCGGTTGCTGCGCCGGTTCTGTTTGTGGCCGGTTGACGTTAGATCAAGCTGCAAGTTCGCACGGGTGCCGAGAAAATCGTTAGTGTCCTAACGAGTTTGGTGACGGCGCGTTTCAGCGGTGAAGCGCGTCGGTAGACGCAGCCGTCCCGGCTGCGAAGTCTTAGCAGTCCTGTATGGCCTTAAGGGCGATCTGATTTAGTCGATGCCGATGAGCCCCTCAGCTGGGCGGGCGAAAACCAAACTCAGCTTGCAATTTTCCCCACAGCCAATCCACGAACCAATCCTTCTGAATTGATTGAGAATTGGCGGCGGCGAGAGCTTCTGCCTTTTCGACCTCGCCATCCAAACAGTAGATGTAGGTGAGCAGGAAGAGGTCGTTAAGATGGAAAACTCCCAGTTCCTTCTGCTTCTCGAGTAGCCGGATCGCTCCCTTAAAATCCCGCCGAGCTAGCGCTCCAGCAATCAGATCCGGGATTGTTTCTACCGGCGGCGCCGCGGACCTGGCGGCAACTGACTCCGCAATGGCGAAGCGGAACTGATCACTGTGCAGGACTTCCAAGACCGGCGTTCTCAAGCGCGAATGGCGAAGGTAGAGATCAAGCTCGGCCAACCCGTTGCTACCGATCGTTCCTGAGAGATACCGCGTTTCGCGAATCACGAAATAGGACTCGAGCGATTTGGTAAGCGTCTCCGGCCAGATTTTGTTCATCAGCGGCGACTGGAGGAAACGGTGAAGGGCGGCGGATGCGGCCATGTAGCTGGAGGCAAAGTCGTGGCTCGCTTGCTCGTCCCACCGCTGGTCGGAAAGACGCTTCGGATAAATATCAGTAAGCGGTGCGATTCCTTTTGTGGCTCGCTCGATCTCATCGCTGTCCATCAGGAATAAAGCGGCCAGTTGCTGCGGAAACTCTATTCCGATGCGCCTTAGGTCTGCGCCCGTATTGGGCTCACTCCACAATCGGCGAATCTCTTCCTCTTTGACGCTGCGGCCTGGGCCTTTGATGCCCATCATAATCCATTCTCTATCGGCACTGGCCCAAACCGATGCGTTCGGGAATGCATTATGAAACGCGCGGAGGATTGCTTTTGCTTCCTCTACTTTGAGTTGGTTAATAGGGAGCCAAAAGGTGGCGATGCCGCCGCTCTCCCGATATAATATCATATTGTCGCGGGCTGGCCTGGAGGAAGAAGCGCCCATCCTGAATAAAGGTGGTGACGCGGGGATCGTGCAGCGGATTGGACTGGTAGGGCCCGGAATAAAAGCCAGCCAGATGGAATACCTCCCTGGAAATATCGACGATATCCAAGCGCTTGAGATGGGCTTCTCGAGCGAAGGCGTCTGCCGTCACACCACAGCCGTAGCAGATGAGCAGCACATCTTGGGAGTCGGGCAGGAAAGCCAAAGGAAGGTAGGCAAACAACCTCATGTAGCGCTGGCTGTGCGGGTTTGTGGCTGACATCGAAAACGCGTTGGTCAGCAGCCGGTAGTAATACGGCTCACCAAAAAGGTCGCGCTCGAGCAGTTGGTAAGTATCAGAAATACCCTCCACTCTTTTGACCACGTGCGCGAGCACGTGTCCCTGCTCGTCCACTTCGTAAGGCAAGCTCGCATGCGAGAAATGTGTCTGGTCGCGGTGATAGGGGAAAATCGCGATGATAATAATTAGGACTCCGCCGAGACCGGCGATTATCCAGCCGAGCGGGCGTCTAAAGGACCAGCTCGATCGTTCACTTACCAGCAGAGCAAGTAGTGCGTAGCCTGCGGCGCACAATATTAGGCTCCACTGGAACCCGATGGTCGGCAACAGCACAAAACTTGCGAGCAGCGGCCCGGTTGCTGCCCCGATAGTATTGAACAGGGTGGTGAGGCCAGTGCTATTCATCCGGTCCCCCACGCTGATCTGGACCCGCGCGACGATAGCCGGAAACAAAATTCCCGACAGTAACGAGACCGGGAACATTAAAGCAAAAGAGAGCAGGCCGATCTCCCGCCAGGAATCAAGGTTAAAGGGCCCTGCGCTCGGTCGAACCGCCGCTCCTGGAAAGAACAAGTATGAGAGAAGCGTCGTGATCCCGGCCAGGAGCAATAAGACGGGAAGTAGCTTGCTCAGTCGCGCAACGCCGCGATGAATCGTACCCGACACGATGCTGCCCAATCCGATTCCGGCCAGCACAACCGCAAGCATTACTGAGAAAGCAGTTGGGAATGAAGCGACGTACAAGCGCAAAAACCGGAACCAGACTACCTCGAGGCAGAGGAGAATGGCGCCTGTCCCCAAGCTGACGAAAAGCAAACGCCACGGCGGCTGATACCTTATTTCCAAGCGGAGCGGGAGTGCTCCCTTCGGAATGAGCGGCACAGTGCTACCGTCACTTATTGCGGTGAGCAAGGCTATTGCTGCGGCTATGCAGCTTCCCAAACCCGCAGCGAGAGCGGTCCCCCAGAGTCCGAACGCCTTGACAAGCCAGGCTTCGCCAAGGAGAGCGCCGGCCACGGCCCCTAATGTATTAAAGCCATAAAGCAGGCCGATGGCGCGGCCGAAATCAGTGCGCCGCAGAATCGGATCCTCAACGAGCACCGGCAGGGTAAGGCCCATGGCCGTAGTTGGCAGGAGGAGGATCAAAAATGACAGAACAAGCCGCAGTCCGGTGAGGATGGGCTGATAGTGCCACAATGTTTGAAAAACCGGCCGAATCCATTCACCGAGCAGCGGAAGACCAAAAACGATCGTGCAGCCAAATAATGCTACCGCCAGTTCCAACGCGGCATAAAAATGAAGGGGCCGCCACTGCCGTACTTTCGACGAAGCAGCGATGGCGTTCCCGAGCGCCAGGCCGGCCATAAAGCTGGAAAGAATTAAGGCAGCGGACCAGACCGAATTTCCAAAGGTCAATCCGCTTAGCCGGAGCCACAATGTTTCGAAAATCAGTGAGCTGATTCCCGACAGGAAGAGAATGCCGGACAGAATCACGATGCGCGTCATCGCGTCCAGATTTCGCCGTCGCTGCAGCCGACCGGCTCACACGCGATTATGAGCGGTGAGATCGTCGGGGTTCCGAGCATATCAATAGATTTTCCCATCTTGCGAAGCTTGGTTCCGCTCCTGTGCGCGTGACGAAATTCGAGAATATTTGCAGACGCGCAAATCGCAGAAACGGCAACAGCTGCTGGTGGGTTTAGCGAGGGCCGCTCGGACCGTTTACTCCTTTGAGTATAGCCCGCCGTCGATTTAGCCTCTGTCATTCGCAAATAATCGAGTAGCAACACTCGCTTTTGCTTGACCGCGAATTGAATCGCGATGGCAGTTACGTTGCATGTCCGTTGCGACGATCGAATCTCATCCCGCGCTTCTCGCGCCCTTTGCAATTCTGCTGGTGTCGATCGCAATTTTTCCGCTCATCCTCCAGCACCATTGGGAACGTCACTACGCGAAACTCTCTGCCAGTCTCGCCGCAATCACCTGCGGCTACTACGTTGTGCGATTGCAGGCAAGTGATCGCGTCATCCATGCGATGGGAGAATTTGCCAGTTTCATCGTCGTTGTCGGAGCATTCTTCGTCGTCGCGGGCGGAATTCATCTGCACATTCCACGCCCCTCCTCGCCATTGGCAAACGCCTTGCTGCTGCTCGGTGGAAGTATCCTGGCAGCTCTCATCGGAACGATCGGAGCATCCATGCTCCTGATTCGGCCATGGCTGCACATGAACCGCAGCCGATTTCAGCCAATGCATCTCGCCTTTTTTATTTTCTGCGTGAGTAATCTTGGCGGTCTCCTCCTGCCTACCGGGCCCCCACTATTCCTGGGCCATTTGAAGGGAATCCCATTTCTTTGGACGGCTTTGCATTGCTGGCGTGAATGGCTGACAGCGATGACCATTCTCCTGTTGATTTTTCTCGTGCTCGATACCATTTCGTGGCGTCGCCACCCAGATACTCCAGCCGCGGGCGAACCACGCTTCCTCTGCCATGGAAAGTGGAACTCAGTCGTCCTGCTCGCGTTGCTTCTTGCCGTGGTTTTCGTGCCGAGCGGTTTCCGGGAGCTGGTTCTAATTGTCCTCGCTGCCGCTTCATATTGTTTCACACCGCATCGCATATTCGACGCGAACGGATTTGGCTGGCAACCGCTCATTGAGGTCGGGTGGATTTTTCTTGGCCTTTTCGGGACCATGATTCCGGTCCTCGATTATGTGGAATTACACGCTGGGAATTTCCATCTCGTCACTAATCCGCAATTCTATTGGAGCACTGGTATTCTCTCCGCCGTGCTTGATAATGCGCCGAGTTATCTCACGTTCTTGGCTCTCGCCCTCAGCCTCGATCACCTCGACATCAACAGCGCCCGAGAGGTCGCGTTATTTGCAATGTCACAACCACAGCGGCTTGCCGCCATATCCGTTGCTGCAACGCTTTTTGGCGGTCTTACTTACGTTGGTAACAGTCCGAACCTGCTCGTTCGCGCTATTGCTCAGTCACGCGACGCGCCGTGTCCGGGATTTTTGTCCTACATTGTAAAATATTCACTTCCCATTCTGTTGCCGGTGCTGGGGCTGACAGCGTTTGTTTCATTCCGCCATTGAAGATTTGCGCGCGCGCACTGCTCGCTTGACCATAAACTTTCGATGTTCACAGGTTTGATCGAAGAAATCGGAACGGTCCGCTCGATTCGGACGGACCATGGCCGAGCAGTGTTGCGGCTGGCGGCACCGCATGTCGCGCAGGGGACGCGCATCGGCGACAGCATCGCGGTAAACGGCTGTTGTCTCACTGTCACTTCGGTTGAAAACAAAGAGTTATCCTTCGATCTCCTCGAGGAAACGATTTCGCGTACAAATTTGGCGGCACTGAAAGATGGCAGCGCTGTCAATTTGGAGCGTCCTCTCGCAGCCGGATCTCGACTGGGAGGTCATTTCGTGCAGGGACATGTCGATTGCACCGAGCCTATCACTTCCTTCGACAAAAAGGCCAGCGATTGGCGACTTGAGGTCCAGCTGGCCGCGCAAGATACACATTACGTCGTGGAAAAAGGATCGATCGCTGTTAATGGCATTAGCCTCACCGTTGCCGAGATAAACCACGGGACCTTCACCGCGTGGATCATTCCGCACACTTTCCGCTCTACGAACCTGAAAGCGGCCCGGCCAGGCGAGATGGTGAATCTCGAATTCGATCTCCTCGCCAAGTATGTTGAGCGGATGGTATCGCGAGTCCTCGCGACTGCGAGTCAATCACCGAGCACGCCGCCGCTCGATGCTGCAGCGTCCCCCTGTCTCCAGCGGAGGAAATGCGGTGAAGACACCACACCCTAAAGCGATCAAGATTCAGCGCTCGAAAGATCACAAAGACTGAAGGATGAAATCGGCCCGAACGGCGAGAATACCACGCTCGGGGATGGTTGGCGTCATTGCCTCAAAAGAGGAATTGCGTATCGCACGAAGCATCCAGACACCTCCCGATTTTTTCGAATTGCGTCTCGACCGGCTACTTTCCTTGCAGAAATCCGACATCGCCAAACTCAAGTCGCCGCTTATCATTACAGCACGTCATCCGGCTGAAGGCGGGGCGGCAAAGTTGTCACGGACGGAGCGGCGAGATTTGCTTTCGAAATTCCTGCCGCATGCTGCCTTGATCGATATCGAACTTCGCTCACTTTCCGCACTCTATGAGATTTGGCAGGAGGCAGGTCGGAAAAAGGTTGGGCGCATTTGTTCTTTTCACAATTTCCACCGCACCCCGGCGCTGGCTCGGTTGCAGGAGCAACGCAAGCGAGCCGCGGATGTGGGCGCGGACATTTTCAAAATCGTAACTCGGGCCGACGCTATCGATGTTTTGATTACGCTTTTGCGTGTTTTGCGCCTGCAATCCAACGCTGCGCGATTGTGCGTCATGGCGACAGGAAAATTCGGCGCGATTTCGCGACTGCTTTTTCCCGAATGCGGGTCGGTGCTTGTCTATGCTCCACTAAACCGGGCATTTCATGACGGCCAAGTGACACTTGAGCGACTGCGCGGTCTGCGCCATTTCTAGGCGAGAAGGTGAGCGCAGGTGCGATTTCTTTAGGGAATCACGTTGGCGCGGGTCCTGCACGCTAATGAACTGACCAGGGAAGCCATGGACGAGATCACAATTTTACCGGAGCAAGCCGCAGTGATGCCATTGCCTGGGGCACTGCTTTTTCCGCACGCCCTGTTACCGCTCTACATTTTCGAACCGCGTTATCGGGAAATGCTCGACCATGCGCTCGCCCGCGAGCGAATGTTCTGCGTAACCCTGATCAAACCGGATCGTCTACAATGGAAATCGCCAGATGATTTTTTCCACGTCGCCACCATCGGTTTGATTCGGGCCTGCGTGGGTCGCGGAGACGGAACTTCAAACTTAATTCTGCAAGGTTTGCAGCGCGTCCACTTCACCGATTTTGTTCAACTTCACGATCGCCAGCTGCCGGCCAAGCTCGATCGTTATCTATCGGATCTCAACGATCTCGCGATGCTGGCGGATTTAATGGCAGCGACCTTCGTGCTTGATCCACTGCGACGGCAGCAGATTCTTGAACAACGCGATCTCAATGCCCGTCTCCGCCTCGTAATCCAATACTTGCGCGAAGAAACCGGCCACGCCGCCGCCTGATCACCTCAAACGAGGTTGCACGGCGCCGCGGAGTCGCTGGAATTCATCGATTAGATAACGGTCAGTCATTCCTGCAACATAATCGCAGACGGTTCGATATAGTCCCTCCTGCTCAATTCGGCGTGTGGCATTATCGCCGAGCCGGGTGGGATCGCGCAGATAAGCATCGAACACTTCGCGCAACATCTCGCAGGCCTGCCGGTTCACCTCCGCCACCCGCGGATGAAAATAGACATTTTGATACAGGAATTTGCGCAGATCCTGATTTTCCCGCCAAAGTTGATCGCTATAACGAATGAGCGGTGCTTCTTGCCGGCGCACCTCGTCTGCCGAGCGTACTTGAGCGTGCGTGATTGCGAGCGCGCTAGTGGCGATCACGTCCTGCACTTCTTGGTCAATGATTTCGCGAATGACGAGCTTGTGCAGGTCTGGCTCACGCAAGTCCGGATACTGCCCTCGCACCGCATCAGCGCTGCGCCGCCAGACGGCCACATCTTCGAGCTGGGTGAAGCTCAGAACATCGAAGTCAATCGCGTCGTCTAAATCATGACTGTAATATGTGATTTCGTCGGTCAGATTCGCGACCTGCGCTTCCAGTGACGGGCATCGGTATTTCTCTTCGCTCTCATTAGGCAAATCGTAGAAGGCTTGGTGTTTTCGCAACCCTTCGCGCACTTCGAAGGTGAGGTTGAGTCCGCTGAAATTCGGGTACGGCATTTCAAGCAATTCGACTACGCGCAAACTTTGGCGGTTGTGTTCAAAGCCGCCATGCTCGCGCATGCACTCGGCCAGCATCTCTTCCCCAGAATGGCCGAAGGGGGCGTGCCCAAGATCGTGCCCAAGTGCGATCGCTTCGGCCAAATCCTCGTTCAGGCGCAAAGCTCGCGCGATGGTGCGACTGATCGAGGCAACCTCGATCGTATGCGTCAGTCGCGTACGCAAATGATCGCCGGTGCCATTAAGAAAAACCTGCGTCTTGTACTCGAGTCGGCGAAAAGCCCGCGAATGAATAATACGCGCGCGATCGCGCTGAAATTCGGTCCGATAAGCATGCGGTGGCTCGGCAAATCTCCTCCCGCGGGAGTCGCCCGATTTTTGCGCGAAGGGCGCGAACGTTCGCGCTTCGTCCCTCTCCATCTCCGCGCGACTCTTGTACTCGTTCACTCGCCCCTAAGTTTCTCTCCCAGGATCCTTCGCGCAGCGCGCGCCTGCATTTTCACGGTCAGCAGATCGAAAACTGCCAGGAGCAACGCAACAGAACCATCGCGAGGATGAGGACAACGAACATAGTCCAACGCCGGGTCGATTGATCTCGAATGAGGCCGCGTGTCGCATGCAAAACAAAGGAAACAATTCGCAAATGCGGCTGTTCGCGGCCCGGGTCCATGGTTCATTTTGCCTTCTGCGTTGACGCGCGCAATGCGTGTTGGTCAATTTTCAGTAGACGATTTTAGACTACCTTCTCCGACCTTTATGGCCACGTCCAACCAACCTCCAGTTACTCCGGAACGTCTGATGCAATTCGGTTTCGCCTTTGCGCCGCCGTTAGTGATCGGCGCAGCGGTGAAAAACAAAGTCTTCGAGTCGCTCCTAGGCGGAGCGAAAACAGTCGAACAAGTTCGTAGCAAAACCGGAGCTTCGGTTCGCGGTCTGCGCGCAATCATGAACGCGCTGGTCGGTCTCGAATTGCTTGCGAAAAACGGCGACAAATACTCGCTCGTGCCGGAGAGCAAAGCGTTTCTCGTTGGCGACAAACCGGATTCCTTGGCGGGATTTTTTGAAATGACCGCGACCCATATTTTGCCGCATTGGTTACAGTTGGACGATGCGGTCAAGACCGGTCGGCCACCCGTGCCAGTTAACCAGGAAGCACCCGGTTCGAAGTTTTTCGCCCTCCTTGTCGAGAACATCATTCCAATCAATTACCCAGGTGCCTTGACATTGGGCGAGCACCTGAAGCTTGCCCAATCCAGGAACAAGGTGCGCGTGCTCGATATTGCTGCTGGCTCCGGGATTTGGGGAATCGCGCTCGCCCAACAGTCACCCAACGTTGAGATCACGGCACAAGATTGGCCGGAGATGATTGCGACGACGAAGCGAATTGTGCGGAAGTTTGGCCTATCTGATCGCTTCTCCTACATAGAGGGCGACGTGCTGAAAGCCGATTTCGGCAGCGGCTACGATGTCGCCACCCTCGGCCACATTCTGCACTCCGAAGGTGCCGAACGGAGCCGCAAGTTGCTCAAGAAAACCTTCAACGCGCTTAAATCCGGCGGTACCATCGCGATCGGCGAATGGCTGGTAAACGACGAGCGCACGGAGCCGCTCGCCGGTCTGATGTTCGCCATCAATATGCTGGTGCACAGCGAGCAGGGCGAGACCTTCTCGTTCAACGAAATTAAAAGCTGGTTGGAAGAAGCCGGCTTCAAGAACGCGCGCACGGTCGAAGCACCTGGACCTTCACCCCTGGTGCTCGCGACCAAACCGTAACGGGGCGCCGCCCTGGCGCGAACGGACGGCTTTTCATTTATCGTGGGCGATGTTTTGATTGCGCCGCGATGAAGACGACCAAGGCGAAAGCGATCAAGCGGCAGCAATCTCGCGCCATTCCAAAAAACACAAATCGCCAACGCCCTTACCAGAAGGCGGCGATCCGAAGTCAGGCATTTGCGAAGGCCATTCTTGACGCAAAATTTTATGCCACTGATCCACAACGCTTACGCGCCTTGTTTGATGAAGCGTCACGAAAAGCAGCCGCGATCCCGAAAGAACCCTTTAAAGATTCCTGGCCCTACCTTCAGTCAATGCTCCGATTGATTCGCGCCTATTTCCGAGGCGAGTACCGAAACGTTTCTCAGGATGCGCTCCTGACGATTATTGCCGCAGTCAGTTATCTGGTCGATCCATTCGATTTAATTCCCGACGAAATTCCGTTTCTTGGTTTTCTTGATGATGCCACTGTGATCGGCTTCGCCATCACCAGAACGAGACCAGCATTGGACGACTTTATGACTTGGGAAACGACGGCCTATTAGCGGTTCGAGCCCGAAGATGACTTGGTGGTTCGCGTAATCACTCGTTGCATTTAATATCGCGTTGAACGCTGCTCTTTTATTCGGCGGTATTTGGCCCGACTGACTACCAAAGCTTTCGCCAGTCGACCTTGCCAGTTTCGGGCAGGCACGTGCACGCGACAATTGCACCCTTTTGTCATGTCGAGCGAAGTCGAGACATCTCAATATTCTCTTCGGAGGAATGACTAGAGATTCCGCGGCGCGGCTCGGAATGACAGAGAAGTCCGATTTCGAAAAACGATTTTCGAAAAATTAGACCATCAACAGGGCTGGATTCTCGAGCAGTCGTCGCAGTTCCTTTAGATATTCCGCCCCAAGCGCGCCGTCGATAACACGGTGGTCGCAGCTCATACCGATCTCCAGTCGATCGCCGACAATGATTTGATCACAATCATCGACTACTGGTTTTTTTCGGATGGCTCCGATGGACAAAATAAATCCCTGCGGCGGATTGATGACGGCGGAAAAGTAATCGATGCCATAGCCGCCCAAATTGGACACGGTGAAGGTACCGCCTTGAAATTCCTCCGGCTTCATTCGTTTGTGCCGCGCCCGGTGAGCCAGATCTTTCATTGTCTCACTGATTTCGCGCAGCGTTTTTTTCTGCGCCGCTCGAATTACTGGCGTAACCAAGCCATCCTCAATGGCGACGGCAACGGCGAGATCGACGTCTTCATATAAAATGATTGCGTCTTGGTCGAACGCGGCATTTACCTTTGGGACTCTGACGGCTGCGTCCACGGAAGCTTTGAGAACGAAATCGTTCACCGTGATTTTCGCGGTGTCGCTCTCCTCTCCAGCGGCTTTTAACTCCGCTCTCGCAGCGACAAGCGGCCCGGCATCCAGATCGATGTTGAGATAAAAATGCGGCACGGGCGCTTTGCTGGCAACGAGTCGCTCAGCGATAATCTTGCGCATGCCGCTGAGCTGAATCCTCGAGCCCGGCGCTGGCTTGATCGCGGCTGGGGTTTTTTGCGATGGAAGTTGAGCAGGAGCGGCGACCGGCCGGGCCGATTTTGACGCCGCCCGAACGTCGCTCTCGGTTATGCGACCATCGGGCCCGGTACCGTGAATGGCCGCCAGATCAACTCCAATCTCGCCCGCTAAGCGTCGTGCCACTGGTGAAGCCTTTATCCGCGCTTCCTCCTTCTGTGGTGGCGGCCCCGTTGGCTGCGTTCGTGGAGGCGACACGCCTGCCTCTACAGGTTTCTCCTGCGGAGGCGCGGTTTCTTTTTCCTTCGCTTTTGTCGGGGCAGGTTCTTCCGTTTCGCTCGGCTGTTTTTTCGCGCCTTCAGCCGCTTCTTTTTTTGCCTCAGCTTTTTTGTCACCGTTTTCGCCCGGCTCGCCGATAAAAGCAATGCGTTGGCCGACTTCCACTTTCCCGCCTTCGTCGACGTAAATTTCGGTCAACGTCCCATCCTCAGGTGATTCCCATTCCATGGTCGCCTTGTCCGTCTCGATTTCGGCCAACAATTCGCCGGCCGCGACCTTCTCGCCTTTTTTCTTCTTCCATGCGACGAGAGTCCCTTCGGTCATCGTGTCGCTC
>QHNB01000210.1 GCA_003217965.1 Verrucomicrobiota bacterium
ACTGGGTTCCTGTTTCACGAGCCAGTATTTTTTCATGTTTTTAATGTGACTGGAGGTTTGAGCGCCGAACATCGGCGTTCATCGTGAATTCGGCGGTCATAGACCGCGGCCACAGATTAGGGCTTGGGCGGTTGTGCACCCGGTGTGGATGGCGGGGCCGAGCCTTGCGGCGGAGCACTGGGTTGCTGCTGCGCGCCCTGTTCGCCGCCCGGTAGATCCTCATTAGGCGCACCGAGAATTTCAGGTTCGTTGAAAGAGGCGGGGTGACCCGCCAGTTCTTTGCGCAACGCAGCGATTTGTTCTTTCGTCACGGGACTGGCGCTATTGCCCCATTCGCTTCGCTCGTAGGTCACCACGTCAGCAACCTTTTGGTCACCCAAACTTTCCCACGGCTGCATCACCGCACTGCCGTACTGCTGCCCTTTTACTTTGACCGGCCCCTGTAAGCCTTTGAGAACGATCATCGCCGGACGGCGCGATCCACCTGTCGTAAATTCCGATCCGGCCAGCGGCGGATATTGGCCCGGAACACCAAGCCCAGTGGCCTGATGGCAGGTCGCGCAGTTCGCGAGAAATACTTTTTTACCGCGCTCGGCCGGAGAAAGCTCGGCCGCCTGTTGCCCGCCGCCGGGGCCTGCAGCCGCAGCTTTTTTGGCCGCTGGAACTAGGGCCGGATCCAAACTATCGCCGCTGAAGGTTCCAGAAAAGCGGCCGAGATATGCGCCCCCAAAGAAAATGGCTAGGCCATAAACGGCGATTAACCAAATGGAAAGCGGCTCAAGCCCGACCCGCGGTTCACGTTTTTCCCTCTGAATGGCGGCATGGACCTGCTGCACCTCCTCGCTTTCGCCATAATCCATTCCCTGGCGAGGACGGGATTCCGGAGTTGAGCTGGAGGACGTCATTGCGGGGCTTTTCCGGGCGCCGGTGGCGATGGCGGCGCAGCCATTGATTTCACTTCTTTCAGCGGATGGGATTGATCGAGCGACATGAGGTATGCGACGAGACATTTCGCATCGTAATTAGGGATAATTTCGTAGCCTTCTGTCGGTGCATCATTGCCTCTTAATTTAAGCGCGTCGGCTGCCGGTTCGCCGCCGATGTGGCGTTTGTCGAAGAGAAATCGGTATGCCGGCATATTCGAGTCGATGTTCAAACTGCGCGGCGCGTAGAGGTGTTGATAATGCCAGGCTGTCGAATAAAGCGCCGGTGTGCCAGATGGTGAGTTCGCGGCTGTGACGCCTGGACTCGCTCCAGGAGATGCGGCTGCCATCGGCGATTGCGCGGGCGACGCGGCTGGATTCGCAGCTGCGCTGGCTGGTGATGCGGCTGGAGATTGCGCCGCTGAAGAAGCTGGCGTCGAGGCAGCAGTAACAGGATTTGCGGTCGCAGGCGCTGGCGACCCGGCGGGCGCCGGAGAAGCCGACGCGTTTGCCGCCGGCGAAGCAGCAGCTTCCGCTTCCGCCGGAGCACGTTTCCCAATGTTGGAGAGATCAGGTCCCATCCTCAGTCTGCCTAGCAGCGCAGGCCGATCGAAAATGTAATCGCGTGGAGCGCTGCGCCGATCGCCCCATTTACGGTCGATATCAGCGCCCGCGTAATCGGCCCGCACCTGTTCGCTGTGACAATAGAAGCAGCCGTTGGCCACATAAACGCGCCGGCCACGTTCCGCCATTCCAGATTTCGGAACCGGATAAGCGTCGCTGCCGTCCTCCTCCATTTGCGGATCGAGATGACCGATTTGCAAGTTCGGGATATAGGCAAGACCGATCCACGAGAAGGCGAGTGTTCCGAAAATTCCAAGGACGAGCGAGGTAAACCCTTTCATCAGTGCGCCACCAGTTCTTCGGTGTCAGGCTCCAGCGGATTTAAAAATGTTGGGACATCGGCCGCGCGGCCCAAGCCCAGGATCATGAGGATAAAATGATAAGCAAAAACGCCGTGGGCTACGATGAGCAGAATCTCGGCGAGGGTGCGCCCGCGGAGATATGGCAGGACGGATTGCGTGCTCTCGGTAAACGCCAGGGTAGGATTATCCATGTTTAATCCCTGAACGAAACCGCCGGCCAGAAGCATCAGTGTCATCAGTCCAATGCCGTAGGCGGAAGCCCAGAAATGGATTTTAATCAGTGATGAATAACGCCATTCCCGGCCGACCAGGCGCGGCATGATGTAATACATCGAACCGAACATGATCATGCTGTAAAAGGCGTAGAGTCCGACCTCGCTGTAGCCGACGCTGACCTCGGTGAAATGGAGGAAATGGGTGAAGGTGCGCAACGAAATGATCACGCCGATCGCGGCAAAGGCGGTGTAGGAGATCGCGCCAAAAACGGTGAACCGCAGGGTCGGGCTGTAGCGCATAAGGGGGAAGTATCCGCGCATGGTCATGTGATGATTCAGTCCGACGGTGGCGAATGGAATCACGCAAAGGATCATGGCTGCGATACTGGCGGTGACCATCCAGGCTGGGAACGGGCCATCGACCAGTTGTTGCATGCCGGTCCAACTGGCGAAAAACGCGTAAGTCCAGAAACCGATCGCGGCTAAATGGTAGCTGTAAACCGGACGCCCGATCACCTTCGGGATCATGTAATAGGCAGTGCCGAGCCCGAGCGAGCCGAACCAGAGAAAGAGCAAATTATTTGCGTACCACCAGTTGACCGCGGCCTGTAACACGCCCTGCACCGGCGCGATGAAAAGCATGACTTGGGCAGCGAGATAAATCCACGGGAACCAGAGGAACGCGGCCAGCAAATACCATTGTGTGATGTAGATCGGATCAGAGCGATGGAAGCGAAACATCAGCACCGCCCATGACACGATGAGCGAATAAGCGACGAAGAGCACGACCGCGGCATAGCTCGGAAATTCCAGCCATGGAAAGCCCGTGCTTTGCCCGATGAAAATTCCGATTACCCCGAGAAAAACTCCCAAGGTCCAGAAGGCACCGCCCACAAACAACAACAAGGGATGCCGCAATGTCGTGCGACACAAACGCGCCATCAGCCAAATGGCGGTGCCCATTCCAACCATCGAGCCCCAGCCGTAAAGCATGATGTTCATTTGCGCCGGACGAATTCGGCCCCAGGTGAGGAACGCCACGTCCGATAGGAAATCGGGCGAGTGCATTTTGAATGAGGCCAGGAAGCTGAGGAACGTGCCGAGCAACAACCAGGCAATGGCCGTGGCATAAAACAGGAGCACGGGCACACGAACAGAAGCGTCGATGAGGGCGCGTTCCACTTGATCCGCATCACTCGCGGTCAGGTCCGTCACACTGGCCGGTGCTCTCAGTGGGATTTCTGTCGGGCCTATCAACGGATCGGGCGAGTTCATCATGGTGTTTTTCCGGGAACCGGAAGCGGACTGCCCGGTGGACTTTGTTTTGGTGTGCCGGTAGGTGAGACTGCTGGCTGTCCACTCGGCGGTGCCGGCGCCGCCAGTGGGTTCGCCGAAGCACCGGGCTGGGTGCCTGGCTGCGCGCCCGGCGGATTGGCCGCGGCTGCGGGTTGATTCCGATTTTCGGAGTCTTTGCCTGAGACTGACGTTGGCTTCGGCGTGACGCTCGGTTGTGGCGGAGCACTTGGCGTCGCCGATGGCTGGGACGCTCCGGTTTGGGTCGCAGCCGATGGCGCTCCGACAGCAGGCGCGGGAGCTTGGCCAGGCGATCCTGAAGCTGCGGGCGAGGGACCCGGCGATTGCTGCGCGGGCGCAGGTGTTTCAATCGGCCCGGCCGGCTCGGGTTTTTTCTGCGCTAGCTCCGCCAGGGCGAGCTGCATTGCGCGAGAGATCGGGATACGCGCGACGCCCTTGCTTTTATCGACCCAGCCGTAGGTCGTTAGATCCTTGTGCGCCTCGTCCATCGCCGTCTTCAATTTTTCCTCGCGCGCTTTGGCTCGCTTGGCTTCGTAGGTGTTTCCGCGGGGAGCAATGCGCACGAGCACGGCGACGAGCAGGCCGAAGAAAACGAAAAGCAAAATCACTCCCAGCCATGTGGTGAAGGGGAAGGGCTCGTGGCGAGGAGATGATGAGGAAGTCTCCATGTCAGTTCGTCAGACGGAGCGACTCAATGATGCGCGGATCGCGCATCGGGAACATTGAAGTGCGCCCGACGATTCGCAGGTAGAGAAAAGCAAGACTGCATCCGATGGCGACGGGACAAATTAAATCCCAGATGCTGAACCGGACGCCGGTGCCGTGCAGCGCCGGCAGCACGACGATGTACATATCGAGCGCCTGCATGAAGAGCATCCACCCCGCGACCCAGCAGAGCTGGTGCGGATGTAACTTGATCGAGCGCAAAAGTAAGATCGCGAACGGCCCGAAAAAGCGGCCGAAGACGAGGAGCAGACTGAGCGGCCACCACGACGCCGTATTCCGGACAATAAAGTATTGCGTTTCTTCCGGAATGTTAGCGTACCAATAGAGCATGTATTGGCCGAAACCGATGTAGGCCCAGAAAATGCAGAACGCCAGCATCCATTTCCCCATGATGTGGTAATGTTCCATCGTGACCACATTCAGATAACCGGCTTTGCGGAGCGCTGTAGTCACCAACACGAGAAGCGACATCGAGCTGCCGACCGAGCCCGCGAAAATGTACGGGCCCCACATGGTCGAGTACCAGTGATAATTCAGCCCCATTAGCCAGTCGAAGGCGGCGAAGCTAAGAGCATAACCAAAGATAGGCAGGCCGATGAAGGCGAGCTTGCGCATCCAGACGGTGCAGCGCGGATTACCGTCGCGGTCCTGCGCCACAGAGAAGCGGCGCAACAAAAATGCCAGGCCGCCGAGGAGAACAAAATAAAGTGCGGCGCGAAAAACGAAGGAGGGCCAGTTGAGATACTGGCGTTTCAAATCAAGCGCATGATCCTGCCCGGGCGGGACATCCGCCCAGGTAAAAAGCTGGGGACGCAGGAGCAAAATCGGAATGGCAAACACGGCTAACGCAATGAGCAGAAGCGCAATGTTCT
Source organism: Verrucomicrobiota bacterium (assembly GCA_003217965.1). Taxonomy (GTDB): domain Bacteria; phylum Verrucomicrobiota; class Verrucomicrobiia; order Chthoniobacterales; family UBA10450; genus AV69. The sequence goes on from QHNB01000210.1 coordinate 4,977, forward strand.
CAAGCTGACGGCGCACAACTACCGTCCATTCCGCGTCAGTGGCGTGATGCACAATCGTCCAGAACAGGCAGCCACAGCAAAGGGTGAAGAAGAAAATGAACCCGAAGAGCCAGGAGAAACTGAATTGCAGCGGCGAGATGAAGGCACCGATGAGACAGAGAATTAGGCCGACGACCGCGCCGGCTGCGAGCAGCAACTGCAAGCCGGTAAAGCGAGTCGATTCGAAAAATTCTCCTTCGGGCGTGGGGATCTCGGCGCGCTCGCTCATTTTTTCGTTGCCTCCGGTTGTGCTGGCGCAGTCGCTGGTTTGTCCAATTGCGCCAACTGATTGGGCGGGACATCGGCGGCGGTAGCGTTTTGGCTGCGTTGCAACGCGCGAAGGTAAGTAATGATGGCCCATCGGTCCGCCACCGGCACGTTGCCGCCGTAAGACATCATCGTGTTCTTGCCGTTGGTGATGGTGTTGAAAATTTCGCCGTCGGCCATTTTGCGGATCCGTTCATCTTGCAAGGTGGCGACGGTGGCGAGGCCGTATTGTTTCGCCATGCCATTGCCCGCCGCCGTCAGACCGTGGCAAACGGAACAATTAATGTTGAAGCGCTGTTGACCGCGACGCATAAGCTCGGCCGTGACCGGAATGGGAATGCCGGTGCCCCAGTTCGTTCCCATTTTGCCGGTATTGTAATAGTCAGTGCCAAGGCTGAAGCCGAGATGCTCGTGCGATAATTCTTCGCCCGGCGGTGCGCCGCTGGGCGAGATTTCCGGCGGCGCGTTCTGTTGCGGCTTCGGCATCTCGTAACCCATCGGTACCGTGGCCGCGATGGGTAGGCGCGGGCCCCGACTATCGGCGAAAAATCCGAGCGGCGCCTGCGCGCGCATTTTCGGCTGCCGCACCATGTCGGGCATAAGTTCCCATGGCGGCCGCGGACTTTTTTCCCCACGGAAACCGGCCATGGCGATGATGGCGAGGGCAGCGAGAACGAAGATGAGAAGGAAGCCGCGCAGCATGTTATTCCTCGTGGATAATGGTGATGTGCTCACCGCCTGTTTCTTCGAGCAGGCTTTGAGTTTCCTTTTCACTGAAACGCGGATCGCGCGCTTCGATGGCGAGGAAAAAGCCGTCATTTGTCACGCGGGCGAAACGGTTCCAGTTGAACATGGGATGATTCCAGCGCGGCAGACCGTTCATGATTTGCCAGGCGAAAAAAGCGGCGAAGGACGCGAACAGAATGGTGAGCTCGAATATGATTGGGAAAAAGGCAGGAACGACACGCCAGGTGAACGGCTTTCCATGAACGATCAGCGGATAAAGAATCCATGACGGGCCCCACTCAAGGACAAGCGCGGTGAGCACGCCAGTGATGCCGCCGACTAGCACGACGGCGCTGAGCCACGATTTGCCCAGACCCATGGCCTCGTCCATCCCGTGAATGGGAAACGGCGAAAAAACGTCCCAGCGTTTGAAACCGGCATCGCGCACGCGCTTGGCCGCTTCGTAGAGTGCAGCCGCGCTCCGGTATTCCGCCGCGATGGCGTAAACGTTATGCCCGTACGGCGTTTTCATGTGCGCTCCTTTCCACCTGCCGCTACCGGGTGATGCTCGCCCGGCGTGGCGCCGTAATGCGGATCGGCTTCCGGCAAAACGATTTTCACTTCGCTCATCGCGATTAG
>QHNB01000231.1 GCA_003217965.1 Verrucomicrobiota bacterium
AAGGCGACAAAGCCAAAGAGATCATTCATGCGATCAAAGGCGCCGGATTCAAGGTGCAGAGCGCGTTACAGGACCGGCAAATCCGAGTGACCGGAAAAAAGAAAGACGACCTCCAAGCCGTCATTCAGTTCGTACGCAGCCGGGATTTCGGCGTCGCGACGAATTTCAAAAACTTTCGCGACTGAGCTTCTGGTTACGAGGATCAACTGCGCCGTGTCCCAAGCTCGGACAGCCGGGAGACCGTCCTCCTTGATCACCCACCTTGCACCGGCGGCATAATTGCGATGATGTCGCCGTCGCAGAGGGCATGATTTTTCTCAACGAAGTCCACCCCAATACCAAAGAGCATGCTGTTTTGAAAATCGCGCAATTTCGGATACTCCGACAAAAGCTGCCGAACGAGATCACCAACCTGCGCGTTATCGAGCAGCGAAATTTCCAAGGTGGAGACGCCAACTATTTCTCTCAGGCGCGAATAAAATTCCGCGCGTACAATCATGATGGCATTAGTTCTTTTCGCAGCACTCCAATATATGGCAAATTCCGATACCGTTCCATGTAATCAAGGCCATAGCCGACGACGAATTCGTCAGCGATATCGAAGCCGACGTAATCCGCGGTAGCCACGCGCGTCCGCGGTTTGATTTTTCGCAATAATACACAGACGCGAATGCTACGTGGCGATGCCGTCTCCAACCTCTCCTGGATGGCATTGAGAGTGGCGCCGCTATCGAGAATGTCATCGAGCAAGAGGATGTGGCGGCCGGCTACATCGGGCGGTGCAACCTGGCGAAAAATGACTTCGCCGCTGCTTTGCAAAGCGCCGTGATAACTGGCGACGCTTAGACAATCGAGCTTCAACGGTAGCGGAATTCGCCGTAAGAGGTCAGCCATGAAAATGAGACTGCCGTTGAGAATCGCGACCACGGTCAGCTCGCGATCATGATAGTCGGCTGAGATTTGCGCTGCGAGTTCATCCAGGCGGCGCAAAATCGTCTTTTCATCAAACAGAATACGATCGAGATCCGCCTCCACGTTAATTGCTTTACCACCAATCGAATTTCTAGTCTGGCCGAAGTCAGACATGGGACGTTATTAGCTTCAAACCGTGCGTGTATTCAGCGATCAATTTGTCGTCGCCACATCGGGTAAGGGCACTTACGAAATCACAAACAAGTTAGAATCTCTCCTGGGCGAGTCACGCATTGGCGATGGCGTTTTGACTGTTTTTGTCCAGCATACCAGTTGCAGTCTCGTTGTGATGGAAAATGCCGATCCGACGGCACGTCGTGATTTGGAGGAATTTTTCAACGACCTGGTACCAGAAAATGCCGATTATTTCGAGCATGATACGGAAGGAGCGGACGACATGCCGTCCCATATCCGGATGGTTCTGACCCGGACGAGCGAGACGATTCCGGTCGTCAACGGCAAAATGCAGTTGGGCACGTGGCAGGGAATTTTTGTCTTCGAACATCGGCGCGCGGCTCACCGCCGGAAAGTAATGGTTACCATACTCGGCGAATAGTTAGGGGCGATTGCCCCCAATCGCCCATGGGCAAATGAGTGATGTAATCGGATAGGTAGGAAGGATTAACTCCGAAAGCTTCCGCGAGTTGACCCCAATTGCCTCCGCGGGCGGTTCGCTAAACCGTCCTTACCGGCGGCTCTGCGAGCGCTGCTGGGTTATTTTATTTGTGTAGTGGCGTCCGTCATCCCGAAGAAAGCGAGGATCTTTCTAACATTTTGAGTGCACCCGCGAGCCGCTTGCGCGGCCCTCGGGATGATGCAGCCATTATAAATAGGTGGGGTGAATGGACCGTCCCTACCGGTAAATCGCATTGATTAGCCGCAGCGATTTTTCATTGGGCAACAGTGTCTGTTCCATCTGATTCATGACATAGGCAAACGCTATGTTGTTCTCCGGATCGGCGAAAGCATGGCTACCACCAGCGCCGGGATGTCCAAATGCCTGCGCTGATGGACCGAAAATTCGGCGGTCGGGATTGCCTGTATCTTTCATCAAGCCGGCAGAAAAGGCCGTCGGAATTTCGAAAATCCGGTCAACCCCATCCACAAGAGCCGTTGTCATTTGACCAATCGTCTCCTCCTTGAAGAATCGGCGTCCACCAATTTCACCGCCATTTGCGAGCAAGGCATAAAATTTCGCAATCGCCGACGCGCTTCCGATACCGCCAAAAGAGACAATCGGGTGAGCACGGATTTCCGGTTTATTCATCGCACCGAGTGCCTGCAAACCCTGGGGCGAGGTGAAGGTTCTCTGCTGCAATGTCCCGGGCCTCGCCAGATCGCGGTAAAACTCAGCTGGGTCCGGCGGCCTACCACTTCTAGCGGCATAGATGGTGGCGCATCGGGAATTTAATTCCGCCGGCAGACCGATCCAAAAGTCGAGCGAGAGCGGGTCCCCGAACACTTGCCGCCAATAGTTGGAAATTGAAATGCCCGCGATGCGCCGGACGAGTTCGTCGATTAAAAATCCGAAGGTGCGAGCATGGTAACCGTGCGCGGTGCCGGGCGGCCAGAGTGGCATCTGCATTTCAATCGCATGGATGACGCCGTCGTGGTCGAGAATATCGGCCGGTTGATCGAGGGCACATAATCCGGCGGAGTGCGAGACCAACTGCGCGATCGTAATCTCGCTTTTGCCGTTGCCCGCAAATTCCGGCCAAAAATCTGCGACGCGACGGCCAAGATCAATCTTGTTTTCCTGGAGCACGTGAAGCATGCACGCACTGCCGATTCCTTTGGTGGCCGACCAAACCAATACAATGGTGTCGGCCGTCCATGCTTCTCTCCGCTGGGAATCGCGAAAACCGCTGTCCAAATTGAGAATTGGTTCGCCGTTTTGCCAGATTGAGATCGCGGCCCCCAGTTCGCCGAAGATCTCGAAGTTTTCGCGAAATAACGCCGCGATCGGATCATAGAGACGATTAACGAGCAATGGCATCGCGCGAATCTGGAGGGCCGAGCTCCATTTCGTCCAATGTTTTGTAGGCGCGACAGGCGCGCCGCTTCACTACAAGACCGCGTGAAGCGGTTTGAGATCGGGATCACGTTTCGCCAGTTCGCGAAAGGACGCATCCATCTTGAAACTGATCTGGAGATGCACTTGGGCGTCTTTGAAATTTCCGAGAAGAACGTCGTAGCAGCCCATGTTGTAATAATAGATCGGCTCCTTGAGCAGCGCGGTTGGTCCTCCCAGCAGCAGCTGTTTTGCCTGGAGCGTTTTACCCAGCTCGTGCAAGCAAAACCCAGCGTGCAGAAATCCAGCGCTGCACTCGGGCGCGACGCGGCAAAGCTTGCGGCTAATGGCCAATGCACGCGTCCATTGTTTTTTGCGCATGAAATGATGAAGACGCAATTGCAGGACTTCCGGACGCTCTTGAAAGGCATCATCGACTGCGTTTAATTCGGCCACGGACTCGGCCGTCATCCCGAGTTCGGCATAACCGCAGGCTGTCCGAAAACGTCGTTCAAAATCCACGGTTAATGGGCTCTAGCATGAACCTTGCCTGGCACGCGCCGCGCTGGTGCGATTCTTTGAAACGAGCGATTCGGGAGAGTCCCGTCAGCGCTTTCGACGGTCGGAGACCGCCGCTACAATAACTGTTCCAGCTCGCCTAACCGTTTCTCAAATAATGCGATCGTGGCCCGCACCGGCTCGGGCCGGTTCATGTCGACGCCCGCCGCCTTCAATGTCTCAAGCGGAAATTTCGAACCGCCTGATTTGAGGAAGTCGAGATAGGCATCCACTGCCCCGGGCTCCTTCGCGAGCACACGCTGAGCAAGCGCGATGGCCGCAGATAATCCGGTAGCGTATTTGTAAACGTAAAACGCGCTGTAGAAATGAGGGATGCGCAAACATTCGAGCTCAAGCTGGGAATCGATTGCAATGGCTTTGCCAAAATAAGCCTCGAGTAATTTGCGATACTCATTCTTAAAAACGTCGAGCGTGAGCGCATCGCCACCTTCTTCGATGGCATGGATGATTTTTTCGAATTCGGCGAACATTGTCTGCCGGAAGAGCGTCCCGCGGATATCGTCGATCTGACGGTTAATGATGTAGGCTCGCATTTTTGAATCACTCGTTTGTTCGAGCAGAAAATGGGTCAGCAGCTCTTCGTTGAACGTGCTCGCGACCTCCGCCAAAAAAATTGGGTAATTTTCATCAAAATGTAAGGCGGCGCCGCATAGCTGCCGCTCGAAAACGCACCACTGCGTTTTGCTTTTGTCTCGTAACGATCCACCCACCGCCCGCGCAAGCCTTCGGCCAAAACGTCGACATATTCGGGACCGAGGGGCGCGAGGGATGCGATCACTTTTTCGGCCGCTTCATCGAAGCTAATGCGAGTGTCGATTTCCAGGACAAGCGGAACATAGGTGTCGTAGGCGTGAAGTTCATCGAGATCGAGGACACGACGTCTCAATTCATAGTAACGGACGAGTGGAGGAATGCCTTCACGCACCGCACTAATCAGTCGATCATAGACCGCGACCGGGACGTCGTCCGGGAATAGGGCAGCTTGCAGGGCACTGGGATAATTGCGGGCTCGTGCGCGAAACACATCCGCCTTCACCGAATACGAAAGCGCGGCAGCGAGGGTGAACTGGTGATCCTGAAATTCGTGGTAGAACTGGGTGAAGGCGCGCTCTCTGACTCTGCGATCGCGTTTCAATAAAAAAGAACTGTAGGTGCTCTGAGTCAGCGGCTTCTCGCGTCCATCGGCATCGATGAGCACGCCGAATTTCATATCGACGTTCGTCAGCTGAGAAAAAGCGTCGTCGTATCCATCCATCGCCGCCGAACCGAGTGCGAGCAATCGTTCTTCGCGCTCTGATAAAACATGCGGCCGCAACCGGCGGATTTTGTGCAACTGAATCCGCCAGGGCTCGAGCGCGGGATCGTGCAAAAACTCTTCCCAGCGCCTGTCGTCGATGGCTTGGATTTCCGGTGCAACGAAAGCCGATACCTCGCCGATCTTCGTCATTAAATTTTGCAATTGCCCGACGCGAGCGAGGTACTCGTTATTAGCACTGTCTTCCGCCAACTGGAGCGAGGCGAAGTGATAAACGCGCTCGATTTTAAGATCGAGTTCCTTCTCAAACTCGAGCACCTCCGCCAGGGTTTTGGCCGATTCACCCACATGCCCTTTCCAGTTCGCGATCTTGGGATATGTTCGTGTGATCCAGGCCACGTCCTCGCTCCATTTTCGGACGTCCGAGAACAAATGTGATAAATCCCACTTATCGGCCTCTGGTATCTCGGCCCGAGTCGGCGTTTTCTGTTCCTCAGCTATTCCCTTTTCCATTTTGATCATGTCGTAGCAATTTTAGGCGCAGCCTTGACTCAGCGAAACCCGGCCTCGCCTTCGCGGTGAAGGCGAGGGCCTTTAGCCTCAAGTGGTTCGGGTGCGTTTTTAGCGGGAATTTGCGGGCAGCGGTCGATCCATTTCACGCCGTCACCTGCGGCCCAGTGCACAGCGTTCCGCAGAACGAGGCGGACACTTTTATTATAATAGATTGGATAAACTTCGTGGCCGGGGCGGAAGTAAAAAATCTTCCCGTTGCCGCGTTTCCAAGTACAGCCGGAGCGAAAGACTTCGCCGCCTTCGAACCATGAGATGAAGATGATCTCATCTGGGGTTGGGATGGCGAAGGGTTCCCCATACATCTCGACATTTTCGATTTCAAAGTAGGGGTCAATTCCGCGCGCGATCGGATGGGCCGGATTGCATACCCATAACCGTTCCCGCTCGCCCGCTTCGCGCCAAATCATCGAGCAACTCGTGCCCATGAGTCGCAGGAAAGGCTTGGAATAATGAGAGGAATGGAGGGCGATGAAGCCCATCCCCTCCCACACCCGGGCGAGAACGCGTTCAACCACAGTGTCGCGAACTTTGCTGTGCTCAGCGTGCCCCCACCAGACGAGGACGTCGGTTTCCTCGAGCACGCGTTTTGTCAGGCCATGTTGCGGTTGTTGCAGAGTGGCGGTACGGACTTTGAGTGATCGATCTTCCGCGATACCCTCGGCGATCGTCGTGTGCATACCTCGCGGATAAATTTTGCGAACCAGCGGGTTTTTGCGCTCATGCACATTCTCGCCCCAGACAGTGACGCGAATCCGATCAGGCATTCCGGAAGAAAAGGCGGATCGGGAAGGCTGGAAAGCAGGAAAATTGGTCTGTCATTCCGAGCGGAGCGAAGCGCGCTCGAGGAATCTTTTAATATTCAGAGATGTCTCGGCTTCGCTCGACATGACAGTGGAATGGATTCGCCGTGGCGAACATGACAAAAATGGGGTCTCTTTCGTCCATGCAATTTTTTTTCCGAAGAATAGCCAGAGATGTCTCGGCTTCGCACGACATGACAAGGGCTTCTCTCCATTCTCGCTTAATTTTGCTCATTTTTCTGTTTTCCTGATTCAGCCTTTCAGTTCTCGGATTGCTGGGTGACGAGCGATTTTGCGCATCGCTTTAATCAGCAATTCGCGGCCGGGCGAGATTTTGGGCCACGGAGAAGCGCCGGAAGGATGGGGCAGAGGAATCAAATCGAAGGCCAGGCCGCGACGTTTGATAACAAATTTTTGGCCGATCACCGACTCGAGTTTTTCGAATGCAACGAACTGCGCGATAGCAAGTCTACCGACCGGAATGACCAAGCGCGGCCGGAGAATCTCGAACTCGTCATTCATCCAGGACGAACAGTTCCGAATTTCTTGCGGATTTGGGACCCGGTCGGTGCCATCAGAGCCTTTGCCCGGGAAACAGCGGCAAACCGCGGCGAAATAAATTCGTGAGCGCATCATCTTTTCGTCCATCCCGCAATACTCTTCGAACCATCGAAACAGGGTCTTGCCAGCCGTATGCGCAAAGGGACGTTTCAGCACGGGTTCGCGGACGCCCGGCGCCTGACCGATCAGCATGACTTTGCTGACAACGGCGCCACCGGAGATTGGAGGCGGCGACATACGCGGGCAACGGCGACATTGCACGAGTCGCGCAACATGGCCCTCCAGTAATCGCTGCCGAGGCGGCCGTGGCATACAGCAAGGATCGAAAGAGGGGCGATTCAGGTCAATTGCCCTACCAACTTGGCTTAAGGTAGGGGTCGCTTTACCGAACCGCCCGCGCTTAACTTGCCTCTAGCGGCGAAAAAGAGAGAAGATCAGGCTCAAGACGATGCTAATGACGATGCAGGTGACGATTGGGAAGTAAAATGCGGTGTTTCCGCGTTCAATCCGGATATCGCCCGGGAGCCGTCCCAACCAACCGGCGCCAAACCCACTCCACAGGAGAGCGCCGACCACGACGATCACGATCCCGATGACAACGAGAAATTTTCCGATTTCGGGCATCGCGTTCATTTCGCGCCAGCATGGGTCGGTGGCCGCCGAATTCCATCGCTGAGACCAGCGGACGCGTACAAATTTGGCACGGCCGGTTGCGAACGCCAAAGGTGCGCTGACATTCGCATCACATGGCAGTCCAATTTCGTGACTATTACGAAACCCTGGGAGTTTCGAAGACGGCGAGCGACGAAGAGATTCGCAGCGCGTTCCGGAAGCTTGCACGGAAATATCACCCAGATGTAGCCAAGGACAAAAAGACGGCCGAAGAGAAATTTAAGGAGATCAACGAAGCTTACGAAGTCCTGAGCGACCCGGAAAAGCGGAAGAAATACGATCAGCTCGGTGCCAATTGGAATCAGCCGGGCGGATTTCAACCGCCACCGGATTGGGGCGGCGGCGCTCAGCCGGGTGGCTATTACCAATGGAGTGGTGGCGACGGTGGCGGGATCGACTTTGAATTCGGCGGAACTGGCTTTAGCGATTTCTTTGAAGCATTTTTTGGCGGCGGTCGTGGCCGGTCAGCCTTTGGCGGATTTGGTCAGCGTCAGCGCACGGCTGAGCGCGGGAGCGATGTCGAGGCTGATATTATGGTCACGCTTGAGGAAGCTCTTCATGGAGCGACGCGCCAGGTTTCGCTGCGACGGGCGGGATCGAAGAAGGTCGAAACCTATCAGGTGAAAATCCCGCGCGGGGTGCGCGAAGGACAGCGCATTCGGCTTGCCGGTCAGGGCGAAGCCGGAGAACGCGGTGGGCAAAGTGGCGATTTGTTTCTGCGCGTGCGGCTGGCGCGCCATCCTGATTTTACAGTCGAAGGAGCGGACCTGATTCACGATGTGAGGATTGCGCCATGGCAGGCGATATTGGGGGATCAACTGATGGTGCCGACGCTCGAAGGCAAGGCGCGATTGAAGATTCCGCAGGGAACTCAAGGCGGTCAGCGATTTCGTTTGCGCGAGCGCGGATTGCCGGGCGTCTCCGGCAGCCGCGGCGATCTCTACGTCGTGGTACAAATCACCATTCCGAAAAAGTTAAGCGAGCGCGAACGAGAGATTTGGGAGCAACTCGCGCAATTGCATGGTCGAGCGAATTCGGCTTAAACGATTCGATGAAGATTTCGCTCGGAACGGATCACGCCGGCTTCGACTTAAAAGAGAAGGTAAAAGCGCTTTTGGGTGAGTTGGGGCATGAAGTCAAAGATTTCGGAACCTTCAGCGCAGAACCACCGGTTGACTATCCGCTCTTTGTGCGGCCGGCTGCGGAAGCGGTTGCTCACGGTCAATGCGACCGTGGAATCGTGTTTGGGGGCTCTGGCAATGGCGAAGCTATGACCGCGAACAAGGTGCGTGGCATTCGATGTGCGCTTTGTTGGAATGAAGAAGTGGCGCGGCTTTCGCGACAACACAATGACGCCAACGTTCTCTCCCTCGGCGAGCGCGTAATTCCCGAAGACACAGCGCTCGCAATCGTGCGGGTGTGGCTAACAACCGAATTCGAAGGCGGAAGACACATCAGGCGAATCGCCGAAATCGAAACCGAATCGTGACCTCGGCTAGAATGTGCATGGGACTGGGCACTGGCGCTAGCCTGTGCGGTCGAACCAAACTGCGATTAAAAACAGCGCGCTAACGAATGCGTTGCTCTGAAAGAAAGCGCGGTTGATCCCGGCTACGTCGAGGAAGCGCGCACTGCGATGTTCAAAGACCAGCGCAGCGGCGACCAAAATCATCGCCGAAAAATAAAGCGAGCCGAGCTTCGCCACGATGCCGAATAGAATCAGGGCGACAAACATCATCAAATGCAGCACTTGGGCGAACCGCAAAGTGCGCGCAATCCCGAGCCGCACGGCGAGAGAATGCAAGCCTTCGCCACGATCGAAATCGTAATCCTGGATGGAATAAATCAGATCGAATCCAGCCACCCAACAGACCACTCCGAAAGCCAGAATGAGTGGAGGCAACCCGATTCGACCAGTTTGCGCGATCCAGGCGGCGATGGGCGCGATTCCGAGCGCGAGACCGAGAAAAAAATGTGTCGTGTCGGTAAAACGTTTGG
>QHNB01000232.1 GCA_003217965.1 Verrucomicrobiota bacterium
AGAAGCTGCCAAAAATTTTCGCTTTTTCGATACCATTTGCGGCGCCACCCAGGAGCGGCAAGATGCCTTGCGCGAGTTACTCAACGTGTCGATGAATCTGCTTCTCGTCGTCGGCGGCTACAATAGTTCCAATACCTCACATCTTGCTGAGATGGGCGAAGAAAAATTGCCCACCTTTTTTGTTCTCAATGCGTCACGGCTCCTCTCAACCCAGGAGATCAAACATTACGATCTGCATCAGAAACAGGAGGTGATCGCGGAGCATTGGTTACCTGGCGGACGGGTCGTAGTTGGCATTACGGCCGGAGCTTCGTGCCCGAATAATCTCATCGAGGAAACTTTGATCCGATTGTTCGAGCTGCGCGGAATTTCTCGCGAACAACTCGAAGCCGTCGCTTGAGATCGTCACGCGCGGGTAGGGGCGATTGACTCAATCGCCCGTTGGGTTCAGTGAAGCGCACTACCAGGTTTTCCCCAACCGTTCCCGAGCAGTTCGGTGAACCGCCCGTACCGAAGCACCTGCAGACCACCGTTGCAATCACGAGCAACGAAGTACCTGATGAATGCGAGCAATTTGGAAAGGTAGTATCAGCTTTGGTTTGGTTAACATTCCGATCGCGTTGTACCCGGCAACGCGTAAAGAAGAGCTGCGCTTTCGCCTTCTTCGCGCGAAAGACTTGAGTCCGGTCAATTATAAGCGAGTCGCGGAAAAGGACGGCAGGGAAGTGCCTTGGGACCAAATCGTCAAAGGTTACGAGTACGAAAAGGGCAAATACGTTGTCCTCAAAGATGAAGATTTTCAGCGAGTCGACCTCGAAGCGACGCAGACCGTCGACATCCAGGATTTCGTGAAACAAGAGGAAATCGATCCGGTGTTTTTCTACAAGCCCTATTACCTCGAGCCGCAGAAGGGCGGCGATAAGGCTTATGTCTTGCTGCGCGAAACGCTAGAAAAAACCGGTAGGGTCGGCATCGCGAAAGTGGTGATCAAAACGCGGCAATATCTCGCTGGAGTCAAAGCGGAAAACAATGTGCTGCTGTTGGAATTGATGCATTTCGCTGAGGAGTTAGCCGAGACGGATAAACTGCACGTCCCGAAAAAAATCGAGCCGGGAAAACGCGAAGTCGACATGGCGACAGCCTTAGTTAACAGCATGTCGTCCAAATGGGATCCAAAGAAATATCGCGACGATTATCGTGACGCTTTGATGGAGGTGATCGAAGAAAAAGTGGAGGCTGGCGGCAAAGAACTGGAGGAGAAACCGAAAAAGAAAGCGCCACCTTCAACCAAAGTGATTGATCTCGTAGCCGTGCTACAAGAAAGCCTCAACCAAACAAAGGGTGCCAAGAAAACCAGGGGCGCAAAAGCGTCTGCGCACGCCGCCGGCAGAACGCGACCGCGCAAAGCCGCCTAATTAGGCAGCTCAACGCCGGGCCTGAAGCGATCGGCGCGTCGGAACACAGACGTGGACCTCTGTGTTCCCTGCTTGCTAATCGCGCGCTTTCGCTTCGCGGCGTGATCTCGCTGACAAGATCGGAGTAACATACGAGCTAAAAAGGGCGAGCTTCGGCGCCGACGGGTGCATCCCGGCTTGACCCTGGCATTCTCATTCGGCAGTCTCTGCGCCCATGAACGCGCTCAATCGTTATGTAGATCCGGTTTATTGCATCTTGCGACTGATCATAGGTCTAATGTTTGCCTGTCACGGCGGACAAAAATTACTCGGGTTTCCACCCGGTGGTCAGGGTGCCGGTGAGGGAATCATGCTTCTGGGCGCTTGGATCGAGTTGGTTGGAGGGTTTTTGGTTGCCTTCGGACTCTTCACACGAATCGCGGCCGTTATTTCCAGTGGCGAAATGGCAGTCGCCTATTTCATGATTCACGCGGCCGGCAAAGCCTTGAATCATCCCCCGGCTGCGACCGAGCAATTTTTCCCGCTTCTGAACAAAGGTGAACTTGCAGTCCTCTATTGCTGGATTTTCCTGTTTGGTTTCTTTTATGGACCTGGGCGCTGGAGCATCGATTCTCTAATTTGGCGTCGCACCACGCCAACGACATCGAGTGTCCCTCGCTGAGTTCGTCGAAGTGAAGCGTATTGCTCTCCTTTTCGCTTGCGCGTTGCTCTTGGCGCCGGTGGTGGTCGCGCAGGATTGGGCGAAGCCGCGGCTGAACAACTCTCCACGTCATGGTGAATGGGTTAACATCAAATCAGGCGATCGGACGATCAAAGCCTTCATCGTTTATCCAGAGCGGAAAGACAAAGCGCTGGTTGTGCTCGTCATCCATGAAATCTTCGGCCTGACCGACTGGGTGCGAGGAATGTGCGATCAACTCGCCGAAAACGGTGTCATTGCGATCGCACCCGATCTGCTTAGCGGTCAAACCTTTGCCGATGTAGATGGCGCGCGTAAAGCGATCTCTGCCTTAACAAAAGAGCAAGTCCAAACCGATCTTGATGCAACGTCCGAGTACGCGCTCAAGATTCCGTCCGGTAGCGGCACACTCGCTGTATGCGGTTTTTGCTGGGGCGGCGGAGTCGCCTTCACTTACGCCAACCTAAATCCGAAACTGAAGGCCGCGTATTCCTTCTACGGACAAACACCAGATGATCCATCCCAAGTAGTAAACATTGCGTGTCCGGTTTACGGCTTCTACGCCGAAAACGATGAGCGCACCAACGCCGGTATTCCCAAGGCAGAAGAGCTGATGAAAGCAGCGGGGAAAAAATACGAGCCAGTGATTTATAAAGGCGCTGGTCACGGCTTCATGCGCGAAGGCGAGAAACCGGGCGCGTCTGATGCAAACAAGAAAGCGCGAGAAGACGCGTGGGCCCGCTGGAAGACGCTGCTAAAACAGTTGTCTTAGATTCGTGCGGTGTGCTGCGGCTCTTCTCCTCGCAGTTGCGCTTAGACGAGCGGATGGAGCGACCTCTTCTCAAAACTCATAATTAATGTTTGTCCTGACCAAAGAGGAGAAGCGGGTCGTTTGTTTCGTGCTGCTTGCCATAATGGTCGGACTCGGCGTAAAGGAATATCGTCGTGTTCACTCGTCTTCGAATGCCGTTCCAAGCAGCCTGAAGCAGGGCTCCAAGGGATTTCCGACCCAGCAAACTAAGCCCGCAACCGGTTCAGCGGCTTCACCGCAGTCCCGCGATTCCCACTTGAAAAACGATGATCGTGATAAATAATCACAAATTCTACAATGCCTGCTGGAAAAATTCCCCCGCTGGCATGGAAACTTCTGCCGATCAGGTATGCGCGTACTGATTGCGGACGACCAACGGAGTGTTGGAGCTTCCCTGGGCGATTTAGTTGCGCTTTGTCATCACGAGGTCGTCGATGTTGTTGGCTCGGGGCTGGAAGCGATACAGGCCTACGGCCGCCTGAAACCCGATGTGGTTCTGATGGACTATGTTATGGCGAAATTGAACGGGGCAACGGCTTGCCGGAACATCCTCGCCAAAGACCCAAACGCGCGCATCATTCTGGTTTCGGGCATGCCAAAAGTAGCCGAGTTGGCTGACTCTGGGGCAATCGCCGTCCTGGCCAAACCGGTCGCGCTTGAGATATTGGAAGCCGCCCTCAATGCCGCCGCTACACGCTCACCTCAGCCCCGGCGGCGCCCTCAGATTCCCTCCGAAGTGTCCCAGGTGATCGGCTCCAATACAACGGACCGATAACCCCAATCGGACCACCACCGCTTCAATCCTCGACAGCTGCCTCCGCGAGGGCGACCTGGCCAGATCTTAAATCCAACTCCACCTCTTGCCTCGTGCCAAAAATCCGCGCACGACTGTCATCAAATTCACCTTCCCATCTCGCTATCACCACGGTTGCGAGGGCGTTTCCGATCAGGTTCACGCACGAGCGACCCATGTCCATCAATTCGTCGACTCCAAAAATTAGCGCAACGCCAATCGGACCAAGGCCAGCGGGAAGAAAACTGTTGACCGTCGCCAGCAGAATGACCAGAGATGAGCGCGGTACGGCAGCCACGCCTTTGGACGTGATCATTAAGGTCAGCATCATTGTGATCTGCTGTCCAAATCCCACGTGATAGCCGGTACTACTCTGAGCCGCCTGCGCGACAAATACCGACGCCATCGCCAGGTAGAGAGTCGCACCGTCCATGTTAAAGGAATACCCTGTTGGCATAACGAACCCGACAATGTGCCTCGGCACACCGAGCCGCTCCATCGCCTGCATCGCCTTGGGCAAGGCCGATTCGCTACTCGTCGTCGCGAATGCGAGCGCGGCTGGTTCGCGCACTGCGCGGGTGAACTGCCCCACTGGGACTCGCGCGATCAGCATGACCAGTCCAAAAACTAGTAGGATAAAAATAATCAGGGCGAAATAGAACGAGAGAATGAGCTTGCCTAAATACCCAAGCACGCCAAGCCCTTGCGTGCCAACTGTGTGAGCCATGGCTGCACCCACGCCGACCGGCGCGAACATCATCACGTAGTTGGTGAATTTAAACATGATCTGAGAAAGACTCTCCATGGCACGAATCATTGGCTTTCCCTTTTCACCCACAGCCGACACGGCCATGGCGAAGAGAACCGCGAACGCTACAATTTGCAGAACATCGCCGCGCACCATCGAGTCGATTACGCTGGACGGAAATGCGTGCACAATCGTTTCCACCAGCGTTTTGGGATGACTCTGGCCGATTGCGTTAATGACGCCGGTATTGCTGGTCGCGAGGATCACGCCAATCCCAGGTTTGGTCAGGTTGACCACCGCCAGCCCGATGAAGAGCGCGGCTGTCGTAACGATCTCGAAATAAACAAGTGCCTTGAGACCCATCCTTCCGACTTTTCGCAACGCGCCAGCGCCCGCGATTCCGACGACAATGGTTGAGAAGACAAGCGGACCAATGATCGACTTGATCAGATTGAGGAAAATGTCCCGGAGAAAATAAACTTTGTTCCCCCACTCCGGTCGTAACCAGCCGATCAGGACACCTACTACCAATCCGATCATGATTTGCGTCGTTAGCGACGGCCGGTACCACACACGAGCGCGGCGTGCCGTCTTTGGAGGTACCGAAATCATCACAATCCGTGCATTAGCAGAAAGCATCAGATGGATCGAGCGCCTGCTCGCGAAAGCTTTCGGAGCTCCGTCGCTCGATCTCAAAGATGCGGTGTCTTAACTGCAATTGATTCCTGTTTCGCAGAGGACTGCGGACTCTACAGGCTTTTAGTTGCCTCGGCTTCTTTTCCTGCGTTCATGACTTCCTCAGATATTTTCCCGCGAAGCGCCGATCCACCTATAATGTTTTTGATCCATCTCACCTGCACGTCTTGCGGGCTGCATCACGATTGGAAGCATCTGCAAAATCTTTGTACCGCCTGTCAAAGACCGCTGGCTGCAACCTACGATCTTGAGAAAATTCGGCGCGCTCTTACCCCCGAGCACTTGACCTCTCGCCGCGAGAAATCGTTGTGGCGTTTTCGCGAAGTGCTGCCATTGCCCCCGAGTACCGAGCCCGTCTCGCTTGGCGAAGGCGGAACTCCTTTACTCCGGGCCGGACGATTTGGAAACAAGCGCGGTATCGAGAATCTGTGGATCAAAGACGAATCCCAAAACCCCACCCAAACCTTCAAAGCGCGCGGGATGTCCGTCGCTGTTTCGATGGCGAAGTATCTGGGCGCAACCAAGCTGGCTGTCCCAAGCGCCGGAAATGCCGGAGGCGCTCTCGCCGCTTACGCCGCGCGCGCCGGATTAGAAGCGCACATCTTTATGCCGCGCGATACTCCGCGCGCCAACATCATCGAATGCCGGGAACTCGGCGCGCACGTAACGCTCATTGATGGACTGATCACTGATTGCGGCGCTGAGATCGCAAGACGCAAGCAAGCTGAGAGCTGGTTTGAAATGTCGACCCTGAAAGAACCATATCGCCTCGAGGGAAAGAAGACGCTCGGTTATGAGTTAGCCGAGCAACTCGACTGGCAATTGCCTGACGCAATTCTTTATCCAACGGGCGGCGGTACCGGCCTCATTGGCATGTGGAAAGCATTCGATGAAATGGAAACGCTAGGCTGGATCGGGCCGAAACGACCACGCATGTTCTCCGTGCAGGCCAGCGGCTGTGCACCGATCGTGCACGCATTCGAAAACGGCGAGACATTCGCGTCCGAGTTTCCCAAGGCGCAGACCGTCGCCTCTGGTCTTCGTGTCCCAAAAGCGATTGGCGACTTTCTCATGCTCAAGATTCTCCGTGAATCGCATGGCGGCGCGGTCACGGTCGATGACGAACAAATGATTCGGATGGCACGCGAGTTAGGATCGACCGAAGGTCTGTTCGTTTCTCCGGAAGGCGGAGCTTGCTTCGCCGCACTGACGTCACTTATCCAAGCGAAACAGATCGCTTCGCATGAGCTGGTCGTCATCTTCAACACCGGTTCCGGAGTTAAATATCTTGATTGCTATGATGAAGCGACAAGTTGAGGGGAACTGGAACAAGCTGAACTTCGCCAACGTGAATCAGTTTCTAATTAGGAAAGCAGGAACCCAGGAAACCGCGAACAAGAGCTTGATGGATGCGAGCCTTCCTATTTTCCTTTGTTCCTAATTAAATTTCCGGTTTCAGGCTAAGTTGAGTCTGTCAGGTCGAATTCGGATGCTCGTGTCTGTCCTCTGCCGCTTTTGGCCGCGTTCCCACCTCGATTTCCCAAGGGGGAGATATCACCTAACGCGCGATCCGCTACTTTCCTTCCCGCCGTACTTTGTACCCTCAAGAGTCACTGTTCCCACGTCTAAGGCCACATTCCCATGTACCTCCATCTTTTCGCTCTTGGGACTAATGGCCTGAAACTCGGTTGCTCCTGCTTTCAGGTTCGACAACCGCTGACTTTTGGTTACCAGCTCGCCTCGCGGATTGATGAAAACATAATCATCCGTCCAGATCTGATCCAGGGTCGCCAAATCTCGCTTCGTCAGCGCGTCAGCATATTCGCGAAAGCGTTTCTCAAGATCCTGTTTAACGCTCGATGTCTTGTTCTCACTAACGGGAGTCGTTTGCCCGGTTGCTTTCTGCGGTGTCGTTAGACAAAGCAACGAAACAAACCCAATCGCCAATATCAATGTCGTTCGCATTTTCATGGAGTAATGAGCTTTCTATGTCCCAGATTGTGCGAAGTCAATGCGGCAGACCTTGCCAAATCACACTCAAAGTCCGGCCTAATTGTCAGGAGCCCCAGTCCGTACAGAGATACTTCTCTGGAATCGGGTGCTCCGGGCTCTCGTGTTGCCAATAGATCGAGACAATCCACCAGCGGGTGCCATCGTAAAACAGCTGAATGCTGTTGATCCCGCGCATAAATGGCTCCGGGTCATCTGCATTGTGCCGCGATTCGTACGTGCTCCAGGCGTGCCCGATCTGGCCGAATTGCTCAGTGCGGCGCGCAATTTCCTTATCGAAAAACCCATTCTTCTCGAAGTAAGACGCCGATCGTTCGATGAAACCTTCAACATCCAGCATCTGCGGCGCAATTTTGGCGTCCGAAACGGTGACACCAGGGTCCATCGCCGTCGGCATCAATCGCGCACCGGGTAGGAACAAAGAACGCTCCCGATTCCAATCCCGTTTCTTGCCCGCAGGTCCGGAGATCACGTCATAAGCGGCATTAATGATTGCATCGATGGACGCGAAATCCGCCGCGTTGGCGATTGATGGGGCGCTGGCGTTATTCATAATGCTTCGAGATCAGCTGGATCGGACGGTCCCGTAAATGCCAGTCCGGCTCGGACTGGTGCTTTCCTGATTAGAAATTATTTCCAGCACTTTCATCGCGGCATTGTGACCCGGAATGCCGCTGACCGCACCGCCGCGGTGTGCGCTGGATCCGCAGAAAAAAACGTTCTCGTACTTCGTCTCTACCCCCCAGTTCCCTGCCTGTTCTTTTCTTTCAGCAAAAGGAAATGTGGGCGCGTCTTGAAAGATGTTGCCATGATACATTCCCAGGGCATTCTCGATATCGACCGGGCTCTTGCTTTCGATGCAGAGATCGCCATTAGCTCTCACCGCTAGGCAATCTTCCAAGGGTTCTTCCAGCCACTGATTGATACTGGCAATGAATTTTCGCTCCGCAGCGCGGCGCATGTCTTGGTTGTTTTTCGCAAACAAGGAATAGGGCGCATCAAGCCCGAATAAGGTCATGGTATGAAATCCTTGCCTCCGAAGCTCTGGCGAAAGAATGCTGTCGTCGGTCAGCGTGTGGCAATAGATCTCGGATAACGTGTTTCCTTCAACTTTGGCAGACGGCGGAGAAGCATGTTGATCTTGAAGACCGAGCCTTCGTCGGTCGCCTCGGGGTGATATTCATCATCTAAATACCTGGCCAGGACGTTTCGGCCGAAGTTCACCAGAAGAAATCGCCCTTCGACGGTCTGTTTCTTGCCATCGATTCGGAACTCCACGCCATGCTTATTTCGATTCAAACCAAGCGCTCGTAGATCGACATTAGTTAAGAATTCCGCGCCACTCTTCCGAGCCGCGGTTTCCAACTCCCGCGCGACCGCTCCCATGCCCCCCACCGGGACTTTCCATTCGCCCGTTTTGTTGCCGATCAAGTGATAAAGAAAACATCGGTTCTGGAGCAGCGAAGGATCATGCGGATTCGTGAAGACGCCGATCTTCGCGTCGGTCAGGACGAGCCCGCGCACCAGGTCGTTTTGCAAATAACGCTCAATGGCACGACCGAGTGGTTCCTCCGCTAGACTGCGCCATGCTTCGCGCGAAATTTCGTCACGCCCGAAGCGGCGCCCGAACTCTTCCTTAGCCACAAGTGGCTCCAGCATCGAATCCCAGACGTGTTCAGCAAAGACTCGCGGCAGGTTGTACAACTTCTTTAGTTGCTCGTGCTCGGCCTGGCTGCCGGTTAGCTCGAACATCGATTGTCGGCTCGTCTCTTCTGAAGTGTTGCTCAAGAGCAAACCCTGATGTTCCCCATTCTTCACGTAAGGGGTGAACGACCCGGTCGCACGCCTGCGCAGCTCGAGCTTCAATCCCAAATCGCGAATGATTTTCTCCGGGAACAAGCTAACTAAATAGGAATAACGGGAGAGATATGCGTTATAGTCCGGGAACACCTTCTGCGAAGTCACGGCGCCGCCGATGTAATCGTTCTTTTCGAGCAGCAGCACGCTCAAACCGGCACGTCCGAGGTAAGTCGCCGCTACAAGCCCATTATGTCCAGCGCCCAGAATAACAACGTCGTATTTAGACTGCAGCGCAGGCTTATCGCTCATGTCAGAGGACGTTAGCAGCGCCAAAGAATCGGGAAAGTGTTTACGAATGGTGACGCTCCTGTCGGTGAACCGATAGGTCCCTGTTGCTTCCGGGTAGAAAAAAGCAAAAGCCCTCGCCGGTTTCCCGGCGAGGGCTTCGCCAACTAACGCTATTGAGCGCAGCAAGGGCTGCCGGGGAAGCAACACGCGCCGCCTCCGCAACAATCCGCCGCGGTCGAAGTCGCCTGTGCTGTCCCGAGCAATGCCAGTGCAGCGATAATCATCAAAAGGTATTTCATAATCCCTCCTGTTGAATTTGTTTTATCTCACCCGAGTTCCGGGCGAGCCGACGCAACTACACGAACTGCGTTCGCGGCGGCGGAACAGGTGGCCGATCGGAGCGGTCGCTTGCTGAAAGAAACTTCGATGAGATCGTTTGTCTCTCCGTTGGCGAGTAAATCAGCGGCGTAGAAGTTGCCAAAAAAAGCGTGAGACCTAGCGCGCACGCGGTGCAACATTGTTGATCCGGGCTTGGTTTCGCCGGATCACTTCCGCAATCGCCGTCATGATTCGGAGCGGTCAGACGCTCGCAGCAGCCTATCTTCGCCCGCATTGGCCCGATGATAGAGCTTGTGCCGTGCCGATGCAACGCGGTTCAATTCAATCCCGCTGTGCCATAACATGGACGGGGATCCGCTTGGTCAAATTTCAGCATTTTAGTTTTCGGCATTTCAGTTTTAGCATTTCAGGATGAATGCTCGATGGCTTTGGCTTTGCGGCGGGCTCCTGTTGATCGCGAGCGTCGCATCTGGTGCCGGCACTTATCAGCGGGCCAGAGATGGAAGAACGCTCGTCTGGAATGATTCTTCCAAAACCGGCGAAGAGGCTGAATGGTCCGGCAAAAGAGACAAGAATGGATTCGCCACTGGTTCCGGTACATTGACCTGGTATAAAGTTGCACCAACGATCGTCACCGGCTCGAATATCCGAGATGCCAGAAGACACGCCGTTGTCATCAGCCGTTATTCAGGCCAAATGGTTCAAGGAAAATTCGAGGGCGCTGTCACTTATGTTGGCCCAAATGGAAAAAAATCTAGCGCGACATTTGTGGATGGCAGTGAATCGGCGGCTCGACCATCACCCATCCCTCGTCAAGCAGTGGCGCCGACGGCGACCCCAGCAGCAAGTCCAACACGAGCCGCACGGCAGAGCCCGACGCCAGTGGCAGAGCCCAAGTCGACATCCACGCCGCTGGCAGAGCAAACCCCGACGCCTGGCCCCGAGCGGACGCCTACCCCAACCGCACAAACGGCTCCACCGCCAACGCCCGAGCAAACGGCAACATCGACGCCCACGCCCGCGCCGTCCGCCAGCCAGCCTGCTGAACAAAACGAAATCGTGGAAGTCCCAACCCAGGTTGACGAATCTCTCCGATCGCTCACCGCGCCTCCGCCGAAATCGCGAGACAGCGTAGCCGTGGCTTCGCCTCAAGCATCCGCACCATCAACACCACCGCCATTGCCGTGGCCAACTTCAGCGGCTGCCGGCAATGACGGTCGCACTGTCGCTGCCTTAGACAACCAGTACCAGGCGGCGGTTAGGAACAATGATCCCGCAACGATGGATCGGATTTTAGCAGATGACTTCGTTTTGGTGACAGGCCGCGGTAATGCATTGAGCAAAGCCGATTTGATCAAGGAAGCGCGAGAAAAGCGGACGATCTATGAGCACCAAGAAGAGGAAGAAGGCACACAGAAAGTTCGGATTTGGGGCGATACCGCTGTAGTGACAGCATTATTGCGAATCAAAGGCACAAGAGATCAAAAGCCACTCGATTACAAAGTTTGGTTTAGCGATACTTATGTCCGGACGCCGGCGGGTTGGCGTTACGTATTCGGTCAAGCCTCCACCCCGTTGTCGAAAACAGACGCAAAATAATTTTGCGATAACCTGATTTCGGCGTTTCTCTCCGCGCCGGAAAACAAGGAACACTGCTGCGATTTTCATGGGCAAAACAGATGTAGAGACGCGACTCCTCCGCCCGTTCGCTATGCACGTACCGTTGAGTATTGCACAATACTCAAAGGTAAACGTGTGCACGTTTCAAAGCTTCTCTTTCAATTTCTGTTTTGTTCGGCGACACGATCCTTGCGCGGCATAATTTCCCGATATAGCCGAAGGAGATGGCGGAAACCGTTTTAGTAACAGGCGCGACGGGCATGGTGGGGCGCGATGTCGCGAAGCAACTTTCGAGAAAAGGGCCAGCGGTTCGCGCTGGCGTGCGTGACCAAATGAAAGCGCGAAAGCAATTCGGTGACGAGATCGACCTCGTGGCATTCGATTTTCAAGACGTCGCTTCCTTTGGTCGCGCGCTTGATGGAGTCGAGAAAGTTTTCCTTCTACCGCCCCTGATGCCGAATCAAGTGGAGCTAACCAACGCATTCGTGAATGCCGCGAAACGCGTCGGCGTTCGACATGTTGTCAAACTCTCAGCGATCGGTGCCGATGCCGCGCCGCCATATACGTTTGGAAAATGGCATGCCGCCAATGAACAGCACATTCGTCAATCGGGTCTGGGCTTCACGTTTTTGCGGCCGAACTCGTTCATGCAAAATTTCATCACTTACTTCCCCCCAGGCGACGGCGCGATTTATCTGCCGTGGGGAAATGGCACGGCGAGCTTTGTCGACACCCGCGACGTCGCCAGCGTTGCGGCAGACGTACTGACCAATGACGGACATGAGGGAAAAACGTACACGCTCACCGGGCCGACCGCGCTCGGCATTGCAGACGTAGCACGAATTCTCGCTGGGGCAGCGGGGCGCGACATTAATTATGTCGATGTCCCAGAAGCCGCCGCGCGCAACGGAATGCTTCAGGCCGGAATTCCGAAGTGGCAGGTGGATGGCATAATGGAGCTGCACGCCATCAACAAAGAAAATCGCTGGAGCGACGTCACGTCCGACGTTGAGAAAGTTACGGGAAAACCCGCAACCGACTTCGCACAATTTGCCCGCGACCATGTCGAAAAGTTTCGATTGGGCTAGGTTTTTCGCCAAGTTGACGGAGATCATTGCGAAAGGTACGTCAGCCCAATCCAGATCCGAGACCACCACGAGAGGGAGACAGCTATCGGGCAACTAACGATTTCGGCAAAGTTGCCGTTTGGCATCGCCTATGGCGAACTGAAACTTTCTCTGCGATTGGGGCTCACCCACAGCGGTCTGCGGTTCGACAAACACGTCGTCTCTCTCAAACCGAAGTAACAATCGGAGCTCGTAGCTGAAAGTCAGCAGCTAGGCCTTATCTCTAACTCAGCCCGCAATCCGCGATCCGAAATCGCTCCCTGCAGCTTTTAGATCTAGCGTCCGAAGCGTGGAACGCGCCAGCTCGATTCCTCGTAGACTGCACCAGCTGAAATGTGAAATTTGTCATCCCCCACCTCGCCGATGATGTATGCCTGTTTGAAATCCCCACCGAATTTCCCCGTCGATCTCCCGTACAAAAAGCCCACCTCTCCGCCGGCATAATCAAAAAGACCGGTCCGCTGCACATCTATTACCTCTTTGGACGAATCCCTGGCTCGCGCTGCGACGGATGTGGCAAGGGGTCGCTGTGGCGATGCCACCGGTAACCCGGGAAGAAAATCAGGCGGCACCGGTTCCATCCAGTTCAGCGCGGTCGAGAAAGAAAAAAAACTGTTGTTTGAAAGCGTCAGCGACGGAAACCGAGGAGGCGAGCTATTCAGGGAGCGGAAAATATCCGGTCCATCTATCTGTTGCGCCGATAAAGAAAGACACAGACTGAAAAAGCCAATAACGCCAAGAGATACGCGTTTGGTCATGAAAAGAATGCACAGCAAGAATGATTCGAGCGCCAGCAAAATTTTTCTTGAGCTAGGATGAGGGGGATAAAGAAGGTAGCAGCCACGAGGCACGAAAGCTCCTTAAACATTGCTTCACCGATGATAGATTTAGGCCTCGTTAATTATTGGCGCCAAAGATAAGAAAAGCGCGAAATGGCCGAGAGTTTGTCATCTGATATCCAGCTCGAGATCGCACATGTCTTGTTCATCGACATTGTCGGTTATTCCAAGCTTCTGATTGACGAGCAGCGCGAGTTGCAGCAGCAACTGAATCAAATTGTTCGAAATACCGATCAATTTCGCACGGCCGAGACAGCGGAAAAACTCGTTCGGCTTCCCACCGGCGATGGCATGGCGCTGGTGTTCTTCACCAGCCCGGAAGCCCCGGTCCAGTGCGCTTTACAGATAAGTGAGGCGTTGCAGAACCATCCTCAACTGCGACTTCGCATGGGGATCAATACCGGCCCGGTCAGCGGTGTCGCGGACGTGAACGACAGGTCAAACGTTGCCGGAGCAGGAATCAACATCGCGCAGCGGGTAATGGATATGGGCGATGCCGGTCACATCCTTGTCTCGAAGCGCGCCGCCGAAGACTTGATTCAGTACCGGCAGTGGCAGGCGCATTTGCATGAGCTCGGTGAATTCGAAGGCAAACACGGGATAAAGATTTCAGTTGTTAACCTTTACACTGATAAGGCTGGCAACCCTCAGCTGCCCGAGAAGCTCAAACAACTTTCCCGCAAACAGGCTACCGCTCGCCGATTTAAGCGAATGTTGATAGCAGCTTTGCTGCTCTTCGCTCTCGCGCTGCCGCTCGGCACCTTGCTCCTTTTGCGCTATGGGTCGGCGAAGATGCCTGGCGGCGGCGCGGCCGAGGCCATTCTAAAAAAAAGCATCGCGGTCCTTCCGTTCGCGAATATGAGCGAAGCCAAGGAAAATGCATTTTTTGCTGACGGAATTCAGGATGATATTCTCACGAGCCTTGCCAAAATCGACGGCCTGCGGGTCATCAGTCGCACCAGTGTAATGGGATATCGCTCCGACGTTGCGCGGAATTTGCGCGACATCGGAAAAGCTCTTGGGGTAGCGAATGTGCTGGAGGGAAGTGTCCGTCGCGAAGGGAATCGCGTGGTCGTGAACGTGCAATTGATCGACGCACTGCATGATCGGCATCTCTGGGCAAATCGTTATGACCGCACCATTGCTGACTCGCTCGGCTTGCAGGGCGAGTTGGCCACCGAAATTGCTAAAGCGCTCAGGGCAACCCTCAGCCCTGACGAAAAAGCGCGCGTCGAAACGAAACCGACGGAGAACGCCGAGGCCTATGTCTTTTATTTGCGCGCAAATCAGATCGAACGCAATCCCGATACGTTGTTAGAAGACTACAAAACGGCTGAGCAGCTTTACATGCAGGCTATTGCGCTCGATCCGAATTTTGCCTTGGCCCACGCGCGCCTTGCCTCAACCTGCGGCGGAATCTTCCATTTTTACGAGCCGCTTGACAGTTGGAAAACAAAGGCGCGCGCGGAAGCGGAACTGGCCGTGCGTTTGCAACCAAATCTGGCCGAAGCCCATCTCGCAGTCGGTCAGTGCGCCTACTGGATCGATGAAGATTACGAACGTGCGCTCCGGGAGTTCGACCGGGCGGTACAATTGTCACCGAATAACGCGGATGTGCGCGTTTTTATTGCTTCGATTAAGCGCCGGCAAGGTCATTGGCAGGAATCGCTCGACACTTTTGAAGCTGCGCAAAAAATCGATCCGCAGAACCCGAACATCGTGCGTAACCTCCTCTTCACGAATACGGCGATGCGTCGCTGGCCGGAAGCTTCGCGCGTCGCGGAACGATTCCGCGCCATGGCGCCAGCCTCCCTTGTCGCCAAGACTCAAAGCGGCTACGTCGATTTTTGGTGGAAGGGCAGCACCGCTCTTTTGAAATCGCTCGTCAGCGAAATTTCCACCGACCCGGACGGTGCGATTGCAACGGTAAGATGGGAGATTGCGATGATTAA
>QHNB01000223.1 GCA_003217965.1 Verrucomicrobiota bacterium
TGACGGTGTCCTTATTGGTGGGTTTATTGTTACTGGAAACGGAATGATAAATAGCAAGGTCCTGATCCGTGCTGCCGGACCGTCGCTTACTGCGCAGAACGTTCCCGGTGCGCTGCAAGATCCGGTACTCCGACTTTTTGATTCACATGGTGCTGTTATTACGTCTAACGATAACTGGAAAGATACTCAGCAGGCTTCGATCCAAGCCACCGGCCTTGCGCCCACAGATGACCGTGAATCCGCTATTTTGGCTTCACTGCCGAGTGGCGCTTACACAGCCATCGTTACTGGCGCCGGTAACACGACTGGGATAGCGCGAGTTGATGTTTTCAACGTGCAGTAAGGCGAGGGGAAAGGGAAAAGTAAGAAGTAAGAACGCGGCGCCGTGGGACGGCGGTGGGTAGACGGTTCGGCCGCGGCAGGGTAGCGGTGCGAAGCCCGGGGGAGCGAAGCATCAATTAAGAGAGGGCGCGACGTTAAAAAAGTTAAAAGCGTTACAACGTTAAAAGGAAAGAGCGAAGCGGGAGCTGGGAGAAGGGAGCACGGAGCGAGGAGCTGGGAGCGGGGAGCGATCTTGACCGCACTACTCAAACGTTTCCGGCATCGCGCGAAAGATGAAACTCTGTCAACATCGCGTTTATGAGACGTTTTCCCCTGCTCCTGGCCATCCCGCTTTTTGCTGCCACGATGAGCGCGCAAAGCCCGACTCCCGCCGACGGGCGCGACGCTACCTTCGCCGACCCGCTCCTCGATAATCTTGTCGGCGTTTGGCACGTTGTCCGGAAATTCGGTGACGGGCACACTGCGGAGAACACGGTGCGCATCGGTTGGGTGCTGAATCATCAATTTCTCGAGCTCCATTACGTGGATGTCGCGACACCGCCGCAATACGAGGCACTGGCTTTCATAGGCTTCGATCACAAGACACAGCGCTACGTTTTGCATTGGATCGACGTTTTCGGCGGGCGCGCCTCGGAAACAATCGGCTACGGCACACCGGACGAAGCGGCGCACGCGATTTATTTTACGTTCAACAATCCCGATGGCCAATTCATCAATGCTTACGCATTTGATCCGGCGACCAAGACGTGGAGCTCGGTCATGCGGCAAAAGAACAAAGGACCGTGGTCGCTCTTCGCCGAAGATAAATTCACCCGTATCGCATTAAAACCGTGAACTCGGATTCATGCGTCTTGTCCCAACTGTCGCGCCTGCGCTTCGCCGGGGCATAGCTATGCGAATCGGGATTCGTAGTGTCTTTGGCGGACGGACCAAGCACAACGAGAAAGTGGTCAGTGGCGTAGATATAGTCGATCGCGCGCTGGTGGCGTTAGTCTTTGTGGGAAGCATCGTTCTCCCCGCGCTTTATCTGTTCACATCCTGGCTCGGGTTCGCTGATTATCGTTTGCCCGGATTCATTCCCTGGTGCGGGGCAATACTGATGGTTATCGCGCTTTGGCTGTTTTGGCGTGCGCATGTCGATCTTGGTCTCAACTTGGTCCATCACGCTGGAAATGCGCAAAGGTCATGAACTGATCGTGCACGGTGTTTATCGACGCATCCGCCATCCGATGTATGCCGCAATTTTTCTGTTTGCGCTCGCGCAGGGGCTCCTGTTGCAAAGCTGGCTCGCGGGTTGGGCCGGTTTGGTGACGGTTGCGCCTCTGTATCTAGTAAGAACGCCGCGTGAGGAAAAAATGATGTGCGAATTCTTCGGCGAATCGTATCGCGATTACATGGGACGAACCGGACGGCTGTGGCCGCGGTTGTAGGGGAGAGGGGTATCAGGCAGCGAACGTGGGCACAAGCGAGTTTCAAACACTGAAAACTGAGATTGGTTAATCGTTATCGATTATTTGGACGAGAACGGACAAGGGACAGGCGCGACAGAGCCGGGTGCGACGAACACGACGATGATAGAACATGCGCGCGTTGCTTGGTCTTTTGTTGGTAATTGTGCTGGTGATCACGAGCGCCGGTCCGGCATCTGCCCGGAGGAAGAAAGGACACACTCCGTCGCCCGGTCTACATAAGCGGAGTGATGCTGAGATCGAGGCGGCGACACGGCTCCAGGTATTTCTCGACCGCGCCAACTTCAGCCCGGGTAAAATAGATGGGCATTACAGCGATTTCACTCTCAAAGCGCTGGCGCTATACCGTCAATCACGCGGTGAACCACCGTCGCCGCGCCCACCCAAGGCTGATACCGCTCCCGATCTCAATGGAATCGACGTGGGGAGTGTGGGCCCGGTGTTTATCCAGTACGCGGTGACGGAGGCCGATCTGCAAAACGTCGGCCCGGTGCCAAACGGCGTTCCGGAAAAAGCGAAGCTAAAAACGCTCCCATACCGCGATGCGGGCGAAGCGATCGCGGAGAAGTTCCATTGCGACCCGAAGTTCCTAGGAGAGCTGAACCCAGGCAAAAACAGCGCGCTGAAACCGGGCGATCAAGTGCGGGTCCCGAATGTGGAGCCGTTCGAGCTAGGCGCGGTAAAAGATCTGAAGCCGGGCAGCGAGATCGCGCCGGAGATGGCGAACGACATCCCGGATGAGCCGGAGCAGAAGCCAGATGCGAACACCGAGCCAGCGGCCGCCGCCAAGACGAGCGTGAAGGTGGATGTGAAAACGAACATGCTGGGCGTGTTCGAAGGTGACAAAATTATCGCGGCCTACCCGGTGACAGTGGGTTCGACGCAGACAGCCACCCCCATCGGCGAATGGAAGGTGCGCGGAGTGGCGAAGCTGCCGACCTTTCGCTATGACCAGCAGATGCTAAAGCGTGGTGAGCGGAGCAAGAACTTCCACATGCTGCCGCCCGGTCCAAATAGCCCAGTGGGCGTGGTCTGGATCGCGCTGAACAAACGCGGTATCGGCATTCATGGCACGGACGAGCCGAACACGATCGGGCAGGCGGCCAGTCATGGTTGTATCCGGCTGGCGAATTGGGATATCGTACGTCTCGCCGGGAGGGTAAAGGCAGGCGTGCCGGTGTCAGTGCATTGAGGCGTCAAAGGGTCGAGAAGGAATCGGGGATTTCGGAATTCGGAATGTATCTCAGCTGCTTCCCGCAGTGTTCCACCGCTGCCCTCGCGGTTTAACCGGACATGTCGCTCACTCCACTCGCTCCATTGCAGAGTTCAAAAGGCCTGAGAAAGAGCGCGGAGCGAGGCCGGCTTGAATAGCGAGGGATGTCTCCGCTTCGGTCGACATGACAAAAATGCGGATTGCCCGCCTCGCACACGGCGAGTCTGCCCAGTGGCGGACACCGCGGGTAAACTTCATGACGAAAAAGCTGAAATTCGCGCAGCGTAATTTTTAGCTTTCCAAAATGGCGCAGACAATCTTTGGTGCGTGCTCTCATGGGTGTCGTCGATGAGTTGTGGCGCTTTCCGAGGTGGACGCAGTCTCCCGGTGAAGAATTGGCAAATACCATCAGTCATGGGATTGGATTGCTCGCGGCGCTAATCGGCACGCCGGTGCTGCTCCTTGCCGCGCTTGATGCCGGTAGCGGCGGTTTTTTTGTTGGCACCATTATTTTCGCTGTGACCATGCTGGTGTTGTATCTCGGATCCACGCTCTACCATGCCTGGCCGCAGACGCGCGCAAAATGCGTTCTGCAGGTGTTCGACCATTCCGCCATCTTTCTGCTAATCGCCGGGACCTACACGCCATTCACGCTCGGCCCACTTCGTGGGGTATGGGGCTGGACCATGCTCGGACTGATCTGGTCCCTGGCGCTCTTCGGCGTAATTATGAAAGCGACGCGGGGGACGTCGCGCCATCCGAGACTGGGATTATCTCTTTATCTCGGCATGGGCTGGTTGGCGCTCATCGTCATCCGACCGCTGACCTCGGCAGTTCCGCGACTCGCATTGTTTTGGTTAGTTGCGGGCGGAATCGCCTATACGATGGGAGTGTTATTTTTCGTTAACAAACGTGTGCGGTATGCTCACTTCGTCTGGCATTTGTTCGTGCTGGTCGGGACAGGCTGCCACTTTCTCGCTCTGCTCGCTTGCACGAGCTGAGGGGGGCGGCGAAGGAAGAAAGGTGCAAAAAAAGTAGAAGGAAGAAGTAAGAACACGCCGCGGCGGGATCGCGGCGAGTAGGCGGTAACGCAGCTAGGGTAGCTGGCGCGAGCGTGGGAACGCGAGTGACCAATTAAGAAGGGAGAAGTAAGAGGGGGCGCGACGTTAAAACGTTAAAAGGCTTACAATGTTAAAAGGGGAACAGCGAAGCGGGAGCTGGCAGAAGGCAAAGTTGTTGGGCTGCGCCGTTCAGAGCATATTGTTTTGAATGAAGGATTCTGTGGTCAGAGGGCGTTTGCTGCAGCTTCTTTACGGACGCCGCGACGAGGGCGCGATCGCCTTCGGCCACAGCAAAGAGGCGATTCCTCCACCGGAAGGCATAAATCGGCGCGACTGGCTCGGCGCGGTGGCGCAACTGGCAGAATACGGGCTGATCGATTGGAAGCCCACTGAAGACCGAAGCGGGCGCGGTTTGTTAGAAGGTTTTGCCAGCATCAGCGAGGCCGGAATTAAAGTGATTGAAACCGGCTGCGAACCGCCGATCCGGATCGCTTTCGATCAGGCCCGCCGAGCTACTGCTGCCGAGACACAACAACCGGCGACGCCGGCGAGTGCGGCCCAGCAGGCGGGCGTGATCGAAG
Source organism: Verrucomicrobiota bacterium (assembly GCA_003217965.1). Classification (GTDB taxonomy): domain Bacteria; phylum Verrucomicrobiota; class Verrucomicrobiia; order Chthoniobacterales; family UBA10450; genus AV69. The sequence continues at coordinate 4,667 of QHNB01000223.1, forward strand.
CGATGGAAAAAGTGATCGCGGCAATCGAGCAAGCGCAGGTCTCGGATCAGGAAAAAAAGGAAGCGAGATCTTTGCTGCGAAAATTATTGGCCGGCCGAGCCGCTGCCAAGGTCCTGGGCGCTGGCGCGCGCTCGTTGCGGGCAAAATATCTGGCCGAATAGCCGTCGAACGAAAGACGAATCAATTTCCCGTCCGTTTTCGGCGCCCGCTAAAAATGCGAAGCTCGGACTTGGCAACGGTCACTCTGAGTGGGAACCACACGAACCGACCGAAGGGCCGATTGATCCGCCGCGAACGATTACTCTGTAACCGCCAGAGATGACCCGACGTAATAATTCGCCGGTCTCGGGATCGGCCTGGAGCGGTGCCTCGTGAAACCCTTGCTTAATCTCAAACCGTCGCAGCGGTTTGGTGTCATCGGTAGTTTCGTAAATGTAGGTGGGCATAATACTAGCCGCTGAGGCGAGCAACTTCCGACCAAAGTTTGCCCTGGTAATTACAAAGCAAGGCATGGATCGGAAAAGCGCGATGGGCGATGCCGGCGACACTTGCCGCGCGAGGAACTCGCAATTCAACCAACGCGTGCTCGGTCTGCTTTTCCGTTAGGCGATATTCACGCACGACCGCCGAGATAGCCGTGGCGACATCGGCATCACGGAGGATCTGGTCTAGTTGTATGAGGTGCACTTGATTATCGGAGATCCGCCTCTTCAGTTTGCTTGCTGTTTATGCAGAGAATCGCAGGTGAAACGGTATAAAAGTCTCGGACCTTCTTCGACACTTGCCGCTTCGTCATTTTGCCCGCTGTCTCGAAGCCGACGATCCTTTGGCTGAAATGTCGCTTGTGGAATTGCTTTCGTAGTTCCTCTTTGGCTTTTCCAGGTCCAAAGATCAAGACGGTATCAGCGCCATGCGCGGCCAAAAAAACTTCCTCGTAGTAACCAGGCAGCCGGGCCATGTATCTTCGATCGGGAGTCGGCGTTATCCGCGTTTTGAAATGTTCGTCGCATGACGAATCGCGTGACCATTGCAGCTGTTTCTCGACATTCGATTTAATCTGGTGCGTCTTTTCGCCAACTTGCGAGACGGAAACTATATTTGCTTCCCGGTGGTCGATCCAGATTCCTACTTGTGTTTTCATTTGCTTCTTTCTAACTGAGGCTTTGATTCCTCACTGGAATTGCTAAGGGCACCACCTTCGTCTTCCCAATCGTGCAGCGCCTCGGCATTGGCTTTTGCGGGCGCATCTTCAAAGAAAGGACGCTGCCCGGAAATAAACCGAGGTTTGGGAATTATTTCGGCAACCAATTGGCGATCCCTGGAATCATTCACTCCTGGAGTAGAATCCATCCGGCGCGAGTCTGACATGGATTACTATCGCACGTCTTTGGATCTCCCTTGTACGAAATCGGAAACTATTTTCGAACTTTACCGCGCGGATTTGGAACAGCTGCAGGGTTAGCCGTGTTCAGTACGCGATTGGCGATTCGTAATTATTCGAGGTTGCGGCCGAGCTTTATCAGAGTATGCTAGGTGACTGCCGCATCCATTCACCTACCTAGTTCGCCGAATTCCTTCGGAAGCACGAACTTGATGGCCTTTAGCTGCGATCACTGCAGCAACTCGGTAAAACAGAAAGTAGATTATGATTAAATTATTCCTCAGTGTCACGTTTGCTACTGCCCTCATGGGTTTAGTCGCTTACGGGCAAACATCCACCTCCTCGACCACGACTGCGACTGGAGCAACTGAAACCACAACCACGACGACCGAAAGTTTCGGCACCGTCACCGACTTCACTCCGGGCCAGACGTTGGTCCTGAAAACTGAAGCGGGCGAACCCATGCACTATAAGTTCGGCAAGACGGTCACCTACATGACTGCGGATGGACGTGTTATCGATGCTTCGAAAGTGAGAAAAGATTCGAAGGTTCGCGTTCACTACATCAAGAATGGCGACGACATGGTGGTTGACAAAGTTATTGTGACGGAGCGCGACTAAGTCCGGCACACATTTGCTTGGGGCCTTAAAGCCCAGCTTAGAAAAATCAATGCCTGGTGGATCGAGATAGTCCTCGCCACCAGGCGGTTTTGCTTTCACTGAGCGCATGCGAACACCGCGATCATTCACGATGTTACCTAAAGCTCGCTAGCGACGAGCGTGGGAGCAAGTGGGCGTGGGCAGTAACCGAGTTTCAATTGCGCCGGAGGCGCGAAGTTAAAAAGGTTAAAAGAGTTACAAGGTTAAAAAGGGGAGGCGAAGAGGAGCTGGACCATCGAGCTCCGAGCGTGGAGCACGGAACCCGGGCGAGCTTGAATAGTCAGAGATGTGATGCGCGCTTTCCCAAGTCGCGCACGCGTTTCCCAAACGAGCGATGCCGTCCACCCCGCCGGCATCCCCGCACGGCGTGTTCTCGGCTTCGCTCGACATGACAAAGGTGCGGATTTCAGAGTGCAGATTTTTCAGCTAGTAGGGTGATGTCCATTTGATAAAACTTGAACGTGTTTTCCTCGCCGCTCCGCTCCGCGGCTACGGTTCGGTAGCGATCGAGGACGTCATTGATGAAGCCGGCCCGTTCCGACTCGGGCAAGCGGGGGGTCCATTCGATGCAGCCGACCGCGCAGAAAGCAGCAAATGCCGCGCCTGACCCAAAATCCCAGGCATGATCTTTGGTCGAAACGCCCAGCACCCGGAAGCCATTACGCTCTGCCATGGCAGCATACTCCTCCGGTGTCAGATGCAGATAAGGGTCGTGAAAATCGCGGAAGTAAGCGCTCCATTTCGATGTCTGGCGGGTCTCTTCCACTATATTTTCCAAGCTCTTGCGTCGACCTGCCGGAACAAGGCGAAGCTGCGCCCTACCACCTTTGGCTAACGCGGAGTGGATGGACCTGAGCGCTGCCTCTTGGTCCGGAATCCAATGGAGCGCATTGAACGAGACGACAAGATCAAACTCATCTTGGAAGGGCAGGCGGCGAGCGTCCGCGACTTGAAATCGAAGATTCGGTCGCGTCGCCGGACTGAAGTGGCTCTGCGCGAAGCTGATCATGTCCCGCGATGGATCGACGCCCACGACCGAAGCTGGCGGCACGCGAATGGCGATTTCCGCGGTGATCTTTCCGTCGCCGCAACCGACATCGAGGATCCGCTCGGGGCCATTGAGGTCAAGAAGAGCGAGTACTTCCTGGGCCATCGCTTCCTGAAGCGACGAACGTCGCGAGTACTCGGCTGCATCCCATTCTGTCATGGAGTGATACTACAAAGTAGAAGGAAGAAGGAAGAAGGAAGAATTGCGCCAGGGGCGCGAGGTCAAAAACGTTAAAAGGGTTACAACGTTAAACGGGGATGCACTGAAATTGCGAAAAGGGGAGTGGAGAATGTGGAAGGAGAGTCATCGCACTTCGTCGCCTGTTGGGACTTGTTCTGGACGCAAGAATGTCTTCACCAAATCTACTTCGCCACACACCGTCATTCCCGGCAATCGTTTGAACCACTTGCGAGCGGGAACATCTGGCTCACTATCAAGCCAATCGACGAAGCGACCAAGCTCTTCGGCGGCGATGTTCCGCGACCGAATGCGATCAATAAGATGATCAAGCAACGCCGGCGGCAGATTTTGCCGGCGAACCTTAGGCATGCGATCGCCCGCCGTAGAAGCCACGGACGATGCTCTCTCGAACAGCCGAGGCTTCAGTCGCGTCTTTCGCGTTCACGAGCCGCTCGGCCAAGGTAGACAGCTCAGGCCCGCTAAGTTTCCGCTCGGCATCGAGTTGGTAAACGAAACGCACGATACCCGCCTGTTCCTCAGGGGTGAGGCGTTTGATTTCGTCGATGATTTGCGAGGCTGTCACAATGCGAAACTACGCTAGCGAAGAAAGGAATTCAAAGGGAAGAGGGAAAACAGGGATAAGTAGCAGTTAAGAAGTAGAAAGGATGAGTAAACGCTGAAACTCAGAAACGCTGAGAGCTGAAATGGGGAATGCGGAAGCACGGAGCGGGGAGCAGGGAGCAGGGAGCGGCAAAGGGGAAAAGTAGGAAGTAGAAATTAAGAAGTAAGAAGGACGAGCGAGCAGGGGACCAAGAATCGCGAGCGCCGCGCGATCGCCGGCGTCGATGAGGAAGCCGAAAAGGCGACGGAAACGCCGGTTGACCGCGGACGCTAGAGTCGTAGGAATACGATTGTCCGCGCGGAATCGCAGGCCATGCTTCGTCGACGTTTCTCTGCCGTGATCGTTTTCGTCACGTTGACGCTGGTCTATTTCGTGGCGGGCAAGCTGGGACTGAAGTTAGCGTTCCTCCAAGCGAGTGCTTCACCGGTGTGGCCTCCGGCAGGAATAGCGCTGGGTGCGTTGCTCGTGCTCGGCTACCGAACCTGGCCAGCCATTTTTGTTGGCGCCTTCCTGGTAAATGTAACCACTACAGGGAACATCCCGACCTCAGTGGCAATCGGCGCCGGGAATACGCTGGAAGCAATTTGCGGAGCGTGGCTGGTAAATCGCTTTGCCAGCGGAATGCGCGTATTTGATCATTCACAAGATGTTTTCAGGTTCGGGTTCGCGACCGTCGCGAGCACCGTCATTAGTCCGACAATCGGGGTGACGAGTCTGGCGCTGGCAGGTTTCGTCGATTGGGCCAAGTACGGTGCGGTGTGGGTGACCTGGTGGCTGGGAGATGCGACGGGAGATCTCATCTTCGCACCGGTTGTGATTCTTTGGGCGATAGGGCCGCCCCCGCGATGGAGTAGTAAAAAGGCCCTGGAAGTAGGATTGCTTCTCCTTTTGCTGGTGGCACTGGGCGAAGCCGTATTTGGCGGATGGTTTCCGGTCAACGCAACTAATTATCCGATCGCATTCATCTGTGGCCCGGTGGTCATCTGGATGGCATTTCGCTTGTCGCAACGGGAAACCGCAACCGGGATTTTCATTGTCTCGGCGATCGCGATCTGGGGCACGTTGCAGAACTTCGGGCCATTTGTGATGGAGACCCAGAATCAATCGCTGCTGATCCTACAAAGTTCCACGGCGGTGCTGACGATCACGGCGATGGCGCTGGCAGCAGGCATGGCGGAGCGGCGACGGGCGGAGGCAACTTTGGAGAGGCAAAAATCGTTAGTGGAATCGGCGAACCGGACCAAGGACAATTTTCTCGCCATGCTTTCGCATGAACTACGAACGCCGCTGACGCCGGTGGTCTTAGCGCTGGAGACATTGCAAAAGCAATGGCAACAGAATGAAGAAGCAGGTTCGACCCTGGAAATGATCCGGCGGAACATCGATGTCGAAAGCCATTTGATCGACGATCTGCTGGATGTGACTCGGATCAGCAAAGGGAAGTTGGAACTGAGCTTGGTAACTCTCGATGCTCACGCGGAAGTCTGTAATGTGGTGGAGATGTGCCAGGCGGAAGCAGAAGCAAAGAAAATCCGGATTCAGGTCGATTTGCGTGCGGCAGATCATCATGTCGCTGCCGATGAAGCGAGGTTTCAACAGATCATTTGGAACCTGCTCAAGAACGCGATCAAGTTTAGCCGGAAAACGGACGAAATTATGATTTCGTCAACAAACGAATCGCGGCATCAGCTAACGATTAGTGTGCAAGACAACGGAATCGGAATTGCGCCCGATGCCATCGACAGAATTTTCGATCCCTTTGAACAGGGAGAACCGTTTTTGAAACAACGTTTTGGCGGCTTGGGTTTGGGGCTGGCGATTAGTAAATCGCTGGCGCAAGCTCATGGCGCTTCTCTTATTGCTAAAAGCGATGGCATCAATCGAGGGGCAACCTTTTCTTTAAGTATAAGGACGGTCCCGCCATCGCAAGAGGCTGCGGGGTTGTCCGAAAAACAACCACAGCTTTCAGCGCGCACCTTTCGGATTCTGCTGGTCGACGATCACGCGGACACGTGCGCGGTCCTGCAAAAATTACTGGTGGCGCGCGGGCACAGAGTGACAGCTACCCACGACATGCACTCGGCGCTCGACAGGGCGCAGAGAGATCACTTCGACCTAATAATCAGCGATCTCGGGTTACCTGACGGCAGCGGAACCGAACTGATGACGCGATTGGGTGCCACTTCGCGCATCCCAGGGATCGCGATGAGCGGCTTCGGGACCAATGCGGATATGGAGAAGAGTCTCGCGGCGGGTTTCTCCGAACATTTGGTGAAGCCGATCACGATGGAGAAACTCGAAGTGGCAATCCAAGCGGTGATGACGAGTTAGAGAAGGAGCTGAGAACGAGGAGCGATCGAGCAGGGAGCAGGGAGCAGGGAGCTAAAGCGTTAAAAAGGTTACAAAGTTAGAAGGGTTACAAGGATGCAGTAGTGGGCGGCTCAAAAGAGCGTGAGCGTTCCGTTGGTGTAGGTGCCGATTCGCACCCAGCCGTAGGTGCCATTCACCGGACGAACGGCCCAGAAATCGAAATCAGCGCTGAGCCTGTCGCCAGCGGCGTCGAGAGCAGTGGAGCCAGTGACGCCGCTGTAGGCATTCGCCGCATTGACGAAAGCTGCTTTGAAACTGGCGAAGTCCTTCAAATCTCCAGCAGCTCGCAAGGCTCGCTCCACCACGAAAAGCGCGTCGTAAGTAGAAAGCGCGAACGCATCCGGCATGATCCCGGTGCGCGCCTCAATCGCACTGGCAATAGGCTGCCACAAACTCTGCAAGGCATCGGGAAGCCCGAAGGTCGGGTTCGGGTATCCGGCGCTGACAGCAAAAGCAGCTGCGGTCGCGTCGCCGGTTAATGCCGCGGAAAGGGCGACGCCGTCGCTGCCGTACCAGTGAGTGGATGAGAGGATGGAATTATTTGCCGCGCTGTGGAACACGCCTACAACTTCATCAAAAGCAGCGAGGTAAATTGCGACGCTGTTTGGATCCGCGCCGGCAATCAGCAACGCGCCGACCTGTGACGCGACCGAGCTCGTGGCGGCGGAAAAATCGGTCGTGCTCGGTTGGTACTGGTAGCCACTCGTGACGGTGCCGCCCAGGTTCTCGAAATCGACTTTGACGGAATCGTGCAAGCCGTTATTGCCCGCGTCGTTTCGCCAAAGTGGAACGATGGTACGAATGCCGTCGTGCCACATGAGAGCGACAATGGCCTCAGCTTCGCGCATGTCGTTTGGACAAAACCGAAAAATGTTGTCACCCGGAATGGCGAGCGAGGAAGCGGTGCTGCCCTGACTGATGACGAGAATGTTATGAGCATCAGCGTAAGGTTTGATCATCGCGACTTCGGCACTTGATTGCGGGCCAATCACAATCTGGACCCCGCGTTTATCGAGGTCCTGGATGGCCTCGAGTGCTTTCGCCGGGTCGAGCTGCGTATCGCGGACGAACAAGTGGAATCGGTAGCCGCCACGCTGGGCCTTGGCGTCAGCGGCGAGCTGATCTGCCGCAATCTCAAGCGCTGCGACGGTATTGTGTCCGAGCGAAGACCAGGAGCCGGTTAAGGAGACGAGAAGGCCGATCTTGAACTCGCGGTGCGAATGCAGTGGCGGTTGCTCGCCGCGGAGAGGACTAAGTGCAGCAAGTAATACTAGGCAAAGGATGAACTTGGGGAGGAAATGATTTCTCATAAAGACCATGATCTCAGGAACGGGATGGGGAAGGAAGAATTAGGAAGGCAGAAGCGGAGCAAATTCGGATTTTGGAACTTGGAGTGCGAAATGTTTCAAAGGGAAGAATTAAGAAGGAAGAAACAAGCATGGAGGGGACGAAGGGCGAAGTAAGAATTAGGAAGGAAGAAGGAATTGAGAAGAACGGTGGCGAAAAACGCTTCGACGATTGAATAGATCGGACACGCCCAACGACCAACATCTTGATATGAAAAGGTTTACCAGTTTACTAATAGGCTGTTCGCTGGCACTGGCTGGCGCCGCGATGGCGCAGCAGCCAGACCAGCAATCTACACCAACAAAGAAGAAGCAGGGCGCGGAAAAAGCACAAGCGGCCGAGGCTCAACCCGGCGCGAAGGCGCCCAGGACCCAGGAGAAGCCCGCGAAACAAACCGGGGCGATAAAAGAGCGGGGGGCTGCGAACCAGCCGCCCGGAGCGATGAACGAGCCCGGTGCGGCAAAGGGGCGAAAGGGCCAGCCGAAAGCTGAGACCGCTCCGGGAACGAATGTTTCCGCTCAACCGACCGCCACTGCTCCGACTGAGCCCGGTGCAGGAAAGGGCCGCAAGGCGCGGGCGAAATCTGAGACTGCCGGCCAGACGGGAACAAATGTTTCTGGTCAACCCGGCGCCAGTGCGACGCCCGGGGCGGAGCAACCGAGGAAAGGGATGAAGGGGCGTGCAGCAAAGACAGCTGCTACTCCGGCAGCGACGGCGGCAGCAGCTACTCCTGGGGCCGCAGCCAGTGCAGCTCCATCAGTAGGGGTAGCCGGCCAGCGAAACGCTCCGGCTAATGTGGCGGGTGCGGCGAAGAAGCCCGCTCCGCAGCAGGTACAGCAAATCAAGGCGCAGCACGCAAACTTTCGTGCGCAGCCAAAGCCGCAACAGGTTCCGGCAGTTACCTTCAACCAGAACTATCGGATTCAAGGAAGTGATCGCTGGACTGGTCCGCAATACGAAGTATTTCGTTCGTATCATCCGGAATGGCATGACCAGGGTTGGTATCGGTCGCGTTACTCCCGGGTAGAGCTGATCGGGGGTGGTTACTATTACTGGAACAACGGCTATTGGTATCCGGCGTGGGGTTATGATCCTTCGGCCGCGTATTATGCCTACGACGGCCCGATCTATGTGGGTCACCGTGCTGAGCCGCCGGACCGTGTGATTGCGGACGTGCAGGCTGAGCTGCAGGAGATGGGCTATTACAAGGGTGAGGTGGATGGATTGCTCGGGCCATTGACCCGAGAGGCGCTGACCGCTTACCAGGCCGATAACGGACTCGCCACTACGGCAGCGATCGATGAGCCGACGCTCGATTCCCTTGGCATGAGCTAATGCGAAAGTAGGAAGTAAGAAGTAAAAAACTGTCGAGAGCCGCCGCGGCGCACGAATGCCGCGGCGGCTTTTCTGTCTCACGGCACGGAGCTTATTCCTGGCTTCCTGATTCAATTCGATTGCGGAATTGCCCCGAATGCTTTCGGGGCCACGACAGCAAGAATTGCGAATTCGGAACCCGGAGTGCGGAATGGAGCGAATGGGTCGAGCGATCCGGCAGCTGCCGGGCCGCGAGGGTAGCGGAGAGCGAAGCGGGAGCTGAGCGAATGAATGGAGCGAATGGGATGAGCGACATGCACGGTAACGCCGCGAGGGTAGCGGAGAGCGAAGCGGGAGCTGAGCGAATGAATGCGGAACGGTGCGCTGGCGCGATTTCAGAAAAAAGGCATACGCAGCGCGGTTAAGAATCGATTCTTAAAGTAGAATGAAAACAATTCTTTCGATCCTGTTCGTTGGTCTGATTTCTACCGCAGGTGCGCAGGTTGTTGATACGGCCGAGAACGTTGCGCATTCGGCTGCACGAGGAGCAAAAAACGCTGCTAAAACGGTTGCTCACGGCGCGAAGAGGGCCGCCGATACTGTGGCCGACGCCCTCACTCCAGACACCGACGCAAGAAGAGTGGACGTGACAGTCACCGACAATGGAATCGATATGCCAACGCAGCTGAGATCTGGAAAAACTGCGTTCGTCGTTAAAAACGCGGGCAAGACTACGCAGAACTTCGAAGTAAGGGGCTCGGGCGTTGACCGGAAGTTTATAGCCGCGCCGAAGCCGGGTGAAACCAAGGTCCTGCACGTAAATCTGGACCGCGGTACCTACGCCGCCTATTCGCCCGGAAAAGAAGAGAGTAAGCGGCCCGCGAAGGTGACCCTCCGTGTGCGGTGAGGGGAAGAGTAAAAAGTAAGAAGTAAGAATTAAGAATTAAGAATTAAGAGAAAGAAAGCGCGGTACGCTTCACAATAGTTCGCGCCGATCGATGTTCCCGATCGCCTTACTTGTGTGAGCTAAAAGCGAAAGCGAGCGATCTAGGCCGACTGGTCAGCTCATAATCCGATAACGTTCCATTAGTTGCTCGCGGATCTCGAGCGCCAGCTTTGGGTTAAGGCGGCTGAGCATTTTTTCGCGATGCTCGGGATCCATTGCGGCAAATTCACGCACGAGTCGGTCGCGCGTTTTCCATTTGGCATAACGGCTCCAGCCCACTCCGGCGGCAAGCAGCGCCGATGCGATCCAAATGGCGAGGTCTCTTCCGGTAATCACGGCCAAGGGGAAAGTAAGAAGGAGGAAGGAAGAAGGAAGTCAAAAATCAGAAATCACCCTCCTGAAGATGTAAAATCTTTGCGGGTGATGACGAATACGACATTCGCGGCCAAGCTACCATCGGGCTCGGGCAGTTCAGCTTTCTTTAGAAATTTGGCGCCGATCTTCTCCAGCGCTTTTTGCGATCGGATGTTGTTCTCTCCGACCACGAACAGAACTCGGTCAACAAAGCGAAAGGCGTGATTGAGCATGAGAGATTTCAATTCGCGGTTGTAGGTTCCACCCCAGAACGCCCGTTCCAGAAATGTCCAGCCGATCTCTACTTCGCTTTTCGTCTCCTTCAGATTGCAGTACCTCGAGCTGCCGATGATCCGGCCAGACTTCTGGTCAATTATGGCAAACGCCCCTTTCGATTCCATCGCACCATCGAAGTAATTCTGAAAGACCTTTCTCGTGTAGCGGTCGCTCTCCGGATGCTGTTCCCAGATGAGCGGATCGCTGGCGGCGGCAAAGAGCGGCTCAAAATCCTCCCGTTTGAGCGGCCGCAGCTTAACGAGGTCGCCAGATAGGATTGGTTGAAGATCAAAGGTCATCGACGAAAGGAAAAGTAGGAAGTAAGAATTAAGAATTAAGAAGTAAGAAGGAAAACGTTAAAAGGGGTACAAGGTTAAAAGGGGATGCACCGGCGCCAATTAAGAATTTAGGCGGAAAGCA
>QHNB01000233.1 GCA_003217965.1 Verrucomicrobiota bacterium
ACTGGTACGCGGCAAATAGCGGGCAAGCAACGAGATCACCAGGATCGAGGCGATGATTGCGATGGAGAGATTCAACATCGGAATCAGAAGCATCTTAGTCGAGGGGACGAGCGGTTGATCCGGATAGCGATCGATCATGGCCCAGAAAAGCGATGCCAGGATGAGGAAAGCCCCAACAAGACCGAAGATGATGGTCGAATGGGCGAAGAAGAGCACTTCAAGCAGCACCAAGGCGACTCCAAGACCGAAGAACACAACGGCTTCCCAGCCGGCAAGGCCAGCCAGATAATGACCAAGAAAGAAAAGTGTAAAACAAATGGCTGAGATCACGCCGGGGAGAGTGGCGCCCGGAATTTTGAATTCGAGGTAGGCGCCGACGATTCCCCCGAGCAGCAACAACGGCGCGAGCGCGGTAATCCAAAATGCCAAATGTTCGAATCCGGTTGGTCTCAATTGCACAACTCGACCAGACAGATTTGCTTTTTTTACCAGATCGCCGACCGACTGAGCGATGCCATCCGCCAAAAGAGGTTTGCCGTTTACCACCTCCGTCGCCTCCTGTGCGTTCAAGGTCAGCAGCGACCCTTTCGCATGCACCAAACGATCGCCCACTCTGACCTCCTTGTCCTTGTTCATGAACGCTTCGGCGATTTCGGGGTTGTGACCATTGCGTGTGGCCATGCTGCGCACGAGGGCAGACCAATACGAAATCGTCTTCTCGCGCTCGGTCTCGGGAAGATCTTGGCCTGTGGAAAGAACCGGCGCGGCCGCCCCGATCGCGCTAACTGGCGTCATGTAAATATGTTTGGTTGCGAGCGCGATGATTGCGCCGGCCGAGCCGGCATTCGAATTAATTAATGTGTAGGTTGGAATCGGCACCCGGTTCAATGAGCTTGTCATTTCCTCGGCGACATCCAGCCTGCCGCCATAAGTATTCATATCGATGAGGATGGCAGCGGCTTCGTGTGATTCTGCAAGTTTGAGCCCACGCCGCAAAAACAAATGCGACGGCTCCGAAATCTCGCCGCGCAGCGGGATAACGACAGTATCACCCTTGCCAATAACTTCGCGGCCTTGAACGCTACTGGCGAGCGCGCCGGCGCACACAATCGTGAAGCCGATTTTTCCAAGGTTTTGGCAGCAGCCGCTCACGCGCTAAATTTGCCATCGCGGCAAAGTCGGAACGAGTAAAAAGATGGCAATTCCTCCGGAAACGATCGAGCAAATCGCAGCCGCAAACGACATCGTGGAAGTGATCGGCAGCTATTTTCCGCTCAAGCGTGCTGGTGCGAACTTCAAGGCCCTTTGTCCATTTCACCAGGAAAAGACGCCGTCGTTCACGGTTAGCCCTCAGCGGCAAACGTTTCATTGTTTTGGCTGCGGGGTCGGCGGGAGCGTTTTCCGGTTTGTCATGGATTACGAACACGTCGATTTCCCGGAGGCGGTGCACAAACTGGCCGGGCGAGCAGGCATTCCAATCGTCGAGCAACGGCGGGAGGAGAAAGGTCGCGAACACGAAGCACGGCGTGCCCTTTTGAAGCTACACGCCGATGCCGCGGAGTGGTTTCATGAAAATCTGATAAAACGGGAGCTTGGCGCGTCTGGACGTGACTATCTCAAAAAGCGCGGGATTAAAAGTGAGGTCGCAAAAGCATGGAAGCTGGGTTATGCCCCGGACAGCTGGAGTGGTTTTTGTGAGTGGGCGAACGGGCAGGGTTATGGACGGCCACAGATTCTGGCAAGCGGCTTGGTAAAATTGCGCGAAGACCAGCACGGCGATAGCGATTTTTACGATCGGTTTCGCAACCGTCTGATGTTCCCCATCTTCAATGATGTGGGTGAAGTGATCGCGTTCTCTGGCCGCGTCCTGAACGGCGATTCTGGCGCCGCCAAATACATCAATTCGCCCGAAACTCCACTCTTTCGAAAAGGCCACGTGCTTTTTGGTCTGCATAAAACAAAGCGTGCCTTGATCGAAGCAAACAGCGCTATCGTTTGCGAAGGGCAGCTCGACTTGATCGCGCTGTTCGAAGCGGGAATTCAGAATGTAGTCGCGCCGCAGGGGACAGCCTTTACCGAATATCAAGCGCGCGTATTGAAGCGGTTTGTCGATGAAGTGGTGCTTTGTTTTGACTCAGACCTGGCCGGCCAAAAAGCGACGGAGCGTTCCCTCGCGGCGCTCCTGCAAAACGATTTACTCATCCGGGTGGCGGTGATGCCGCCGGGCGAAGACCCTGATTCACTTGTCCGAAAGTCTGGCCGACAAAAATTTGAAGAGTTGATTACCTCGGCACCGGATTTTTTCGATTTTTGGATCGAAAAGAAAACCACCACGGCAGATCTCAGGTCCATGGGCGCGAAGATGCAAGTCGCGCGCGATTTGGCTAGTACACTGGCAAATGTTCGTGAGCCGATCATGCGTGGAGAAGTGATTCATAAGATTGCGGCCCGACTTGGCATTCGAGCCGCAGATTTCGAAAGACTCGTGAACGAGAACTCGTCCACCAGAGTTGGTTCACCGGATTCCACCGGAGATGTTTCTGTGCCGGTGCCTCTTCCCTCACATGAGATAGCGATGCTTTGTTTGCTGGCTCTACGTAGCGAGGAGGCGCGCGCATTTTTGCGCGAACAAAACTGGCGGGAGGCTTTGTCGAACATTCCGGACACGGAGTTACTGGCCAAGATTTTGGAAGCAAATTTGGACCCGAGCGACCCAGCTTCGCTTAACCTTTTCCAAACGACACTGACCCCGTCCGAAGAGTCCGTCGTCTCAGGATGGATGTTGCAAAAGCTTCCTGCGAACCCGGCAGAGGTTGCACGCGAGTGGTGGAACGGTCTTCAGCGGGCGATTCTGCGGCGTCAGCTCGAGGTGGCCGAAAGCCGCCTCCGCTCCCCTAATTTGAGCACCGGAGAAATTGTGCAATTGCAGAAACAAGTCCTTGACCTGCGAGGGCAACTCCACGACCTTCGCCCGTTTTCGTCTGCCCGTGCGCGCGAGCCCTAATTTTCGGCATTTTTCAGAGAAAGCTGGCGAGAATTTCTGACGTTTTCCCGTGGTCAAAAAATTGAAACGCAACGCTCGCACAATGCGCCGCCGGATGATTTCACGGCCTGGCCGCGGGGGTTCATCTAAATCTGCGAAAAAGAAAGCGCCGCCTAAGCGGGCTATGCAAAGGATCAAGAGCACCACAGCACCTGCTCAAGTCAAACCTGGTCGAAACGGTGACCAGATTAGGCCGGGAGGTATCGCGCCCGATGATTTGCAGGCGCGCATCCGGGACTTAACCAAGCTGGCGAAGGAGCAGGGATACGTCACTTTTGATGATCTTAATGATGCGCTGCCAGAAGCCATCACCGATGCTGAAGAACTGGATGCCATTCTCGCCCAGTTGCGGCGAATGGAGATTGACATCATCGAAGCCTCGGAAGTTGATCGTTACAAAGACGGAAAGAAGGAGGCAGACGAGGAAGAGGAAGAAGAGAAGCCGGAGACAAAACTCGATATTCTGGATGATCCGGTCCGTATGTATCTCAAACAGATGGGCCAGGTGCCGCTGCTAACGCGGGAGCAGGAGGTTGAGATTTCCAAACGGATCGAAGAAGCCGAGAACATGGTGCAGCAACATATCAATCGATTCGGCTTCACTGCTAAGGCTCACCTCGATCTTGCGCAAAAACTGAGCGAAGGCCGGGAGCGGTTCGACCGCGTGATTCTCGACAAGAAGATCGAAAGTCGCGAACGCTACATGAAAATGTTGCCGCGGCTTTGCAAAAAGGTAGAGCAACTCAGCGCCGCCATTACGGCCCAATACGCGGAATTGAATACCGCCTCTTCGCGCAGCGCGCCGGCGCGCCTAAGAGCATTCCAACGTTCCGTCGCTGCCTTGCAGCGCTTGTATCCGCGTTTCTATTTTAAACAAAAGGTAACCGAAGAGTTTGTCCATCTGGCGGATCAGCATTTCGCAACGATCAGCGCGCTCAAATCCGATCCTCATCACCGCCCCTACAGTCGCGGCCGAAATTCCGCTGCCATTAAAAAAGAAGATGTCGATTGTGCCGCCTGGCTCTCGGCCGAGGAATATGTGGAGCAATATCAAGCCTTGAAGTTGTGGCTCCGAAAAGCGCTCCGCGCAAAAACAGAAATGGTAGAAGCCAATCTCCGGCTGGTCATTTCCATCGCCAAGAAATATACCAATCGCGGTCTCTCTTTCCTCGATCTAATCCAGGAGGGCAACATGGGTCTCATGAAAGCGGTCGAGAAATTTGAGTACCGTCGTGGCTACAAGTTTTCGACTTACGCCACGTGGTGGATTCGCCAGGCAATCACCCGGTCGATCGCGGATCAGGCGCGCACCATTCGCATACCGGTGCACATGATCGAGACGATCAATAAGTTAATGCGGGTGCAGAAGCAGCTCGTGCAGGAATATGGACGGGAGCCGACGCCGGAGGAGGTAGCAGAGGAAATTCTGCTTCCAGTGGACCGGGTTCGGGCCGTGCTAAAAATGGCGCAGCAGCCGATCTCGCTTCAATCGCCTGTGGGTGAGAGTGAGGAGACAAATTTCGGGGACTTCATCGAGGACAAGGGCGCGGAAAATCCAAGCGATATGACCGCGATCGTGTTGCTGAAGGAAAAGATTAAGGATGTGCTGGAGACGCTGACGGAGCGCGAGCGACAGGTGCTCGAACAACGCTTTGGGTTGGTAGATGGTTACAGCCGAACCTTGGAGGAAGTGGGCCGGCAATTTCGTGTCACGCGGGAGCGAATTCGGCAGATCGAAGCCAAGGCATTGCGCAAGATGCGGCACCCGACCCGCATTCGTCAGCTGGAAGGATTTCTTGACGCGGCCGAGGTCTAATCGAAACTTTTTTGCGGACTGTTGGTTCAATTTTCGGCATGAATCGCGAGGACGATCCAAAATTATGGGACCTGCTTGGCCGCGCGCAAAAGGTTGAGCCGTCACCATTTTTTGCTCGGAATGTTGTTCGAGCGATCCGGCTTCGTCAGCGGGAAAAGGCCCGGTGGGTTGGCTGGCTAAATCCGCGAAGAATTGTGCCGACCTTATCGGCGGTGGTGGCCGCTTTGTTAATGATTACGGCGGTGGAGACTTTCCA
>QHNB01000224.1 GCA_003217965.1 Verrucomicrobiota bacterium
CCCGACGGAATTAGGAACATCTGACCACCGACCGAATTCACATAATTACTGAATCGACGACGCTCCTCATCGGGAGAAACCCTCGGTTTAGGTGTGATAATTGGGGGCACTTCTTCGATTGCTTTTGCAACCGGCTTGTCCGGTGGATCAGGAGCCACGGAAAGAGACTTCTGCGTGACGGTGCGCGCTTTCTCAGTTTGACGTCTGTCGATCTCTTCCAAGTAGGCATCGACCATGTCTTCGGCTTCTCCTGGATCGAGGCCGGAGTTCTCCGCCACATTAATAAAGGCATCCCGCTGATCGTCGGTCATCGTGTCGCGGTCGAGCCCGCTTAGTCCCAGCATTCGCATGAACTCAGCTTTCGGATCGGCCGCGCCCGCACCGTTTAACTCATGGGTACCGGCGGTTGGCTCCGAGGCCACAGTCGCGCGGCTGGCACCAGAATTTTTCAACTCGTCTTCAATCAGCTTACACATCTGCTCCTCGTCCAGACCATGATCGGCACCGAACCGGAGCAATGTCTTTTCTTCGTCCGCGGTTAGAAGTCCATCGGCGAGGGAGAAAGCCAGAAACTTGTGAAATTCCGCGATGGCCGCTTCCTGCGCCTGAGCAGCCAATTCCTCGTCCACCCGCTTACGCCGCTCTGGATCGAGCAACTCGACGCGGGCCTCAGTTAGATAACGCGAGGATTCATCCAATCCCAAACGCAATAACTGCGCCAACGGATTGCTCGGCTGATTTTTTAGGGGCAGCTTTTTCTGCCACCAGCGCAACAGCTCGCGGCAGTGTTCCTCGATTAATTCGTTGCTGGGATTTTGGCGCGGATCAAGACAGAGCCGCTCGTAGGGATTGGTCGATTTGTATCGATTCCAGCCGTCCCACTTTTTCGGATCGTCCGGAAGAGGAATCGGAAAAAGGGCATCCCATTTCATCAATTACGCCACGCGAAGAGAGCCCAAATTGGCGGCGGCTTGCGCGACCTCGCCCGGTCCTAGTCCGGTATTTCGTTCAATCGAAACCTTCGCCCGATTACCGGCGGCTTCGACTGAAACTTCCAAGACCTGGTTCGCGTTATATTCGTAAGTCAATTCGACCGGCGAGCCTTTTGGTAAAAACGAAGGCAGTTCCACATCACAAATGCCCAGGGGCGTGCACTCTCCCGGCAACGTGCTCTCACCTTCCACCACGCGCACAACCGCCCGCTGCATGTTCGCCATCGCAGTCCCAAAGGAGTTTTTTGCAGTCGCCGGGATCGCTGTCATCTTGCGAATCATGGGGAAGACATACTCTTCGAGTTGCGCTTCATCCCAGAGGACCACGCCCAGCGTGTGAGAGGTGATGTTCGTCACCTGAATTAAACCGCCATCACGGCCGGCAAACTGATCGCGAGTATTTTCCGGCAGCACTTTTTCACCCGAGAGGCGCTCCTCTTCCAATAATGAGAGGATCGCCTGGATCGAGGCGCCCATGGCGACGGCTTCATCTGGATTGACGTCATCGATTACCGGCGCCTGGGTCAATTGCCCGACTAAAGCGCGCACCATTGGCATCCGGGTCATACCGCCGACCAGCAACACTTTGTCGATTTTATCCCACGTCATGCGGGATTCCTGCATCACCATCTCGCAAATCGTTTTGCATTTCTCGACCAGGTGCTGACTGCGGCGCTCAAACTCTTCCCGGGTGATCTCAAGCTTCACACTTTTGCCCGAATGATGATGAATCACTGCGGTTTGGGGGCGGCTCGATAACTGGATTTTGGCTGAAAGAGCACGCGTGTGTAGTTCCTGGTAACTTTGCAGATCGAGCAGCGGATTCTCGCCATGCTGGCGGTCGAATTCTTCGGCCACAAAATTAACGATGATGTCATCCCAATCCTTGCCACCCAGGCGATGGTCGCCATTGGTCGCAAGCATATTGATATGATGTCCTTCGATTCGCATAATCGTGACATCGAAAGTTCCGCCACCGAGATCGAATACGAACACCGTCTGATCTTCTTCCAGCTTATCCAGGCCATAAGCGAGCGCAGCCGCCGTGGGCTCATTGATAATTTGTAGAACGTTAAAGCCGGCGAGTTGGCCTGCCGTGATGGTGGCGGTCCGCTCAGCGTCATTGAAATATGCCGGCACTGTGATTACGGCATCGGTAATTGGCTCCTTTAGATATTTTTCCGCATCGAGTTTGAGTTTTTTCAGAATTAGCGCGCTCAATTCTTCCGCCGAATAAATTTTCCCGGAGAATTCGCGATGAAATTGCTCCTTCGGTTTGCCCATCTCGCGCTTTACGAAATCGACAATTTTTTCCGGCTCGGATACGGCATTGTTCTTCGCGGTTGTGCCAACAATCACGTTGGAACCGTCGAACAAGATGACCGAGGGCGTGATTCGCTCGCTTTCGGAGTTGGGGATGATTTGTGGTTTACCGTAGGCATCGATGTGTGCGATGGCCGAGAAGGTCGTGCCCAAATCGATTCCAATTGCTTTCCGCTGATTCATTGTTGGAGAATTGACGGGCACACGGCGCCCGCATTTTGCGTGCAACTTTCGTGCCGCCTGGCAAACCGATTTCTCCTTTGGCGTCAGGGATTATCGACTGATCAAGCGCCACGCTCAGTCGCTCGAAGCGTCTGTGGCTTTGTCGTTACTGATAGCGCTTGGCGATCACTTCTTCCGGTCGCAGGACATTGCCTCGCCAGATGAAACCGCGTTTTACTCGCATCACGATCCGCCCGTCGTCTTCGGAAAACTCTGCCGGTTCAAAACTAACAACGCGGTGGGTGGCCAAATCGACGAATTCTTTCGGCTCGATCTCCGTTACCTCCAGCCGGTGCAAAATCTCCAACAAGGCGTGGATTGCGTTCTCCAAATTGCCGCGCCATTGGGACAATCGATCAGTTTTCTCGCCGCGCGCGGGCGCACTTTTGAGCTGATCGGAAAGGGCGCTCAAATCATCAAATAGAATGATCAGGTCACGCACAAATGGTTTGTGGAGCGATTCGTGCAGAAAATTATCGCGATATTTCAACAGTTCGTCGTGCAAGGAATCGAATAGTCGCTGATTGACCGATTCACTTGTCCGAATGGCCTGAAGATGCTCTTCGATCTTCTGAAACTGCGCCGCCGTCTCCGCCGCCCGCGCCGGTAAAGTGTTGTTCGCAATATTTTCGATTCGGCGCGTCAGCACCGATTCGAGACTTTGCACGGTCGCATTAAGCAAGTGAAATTCTCGCATCAACGCCGCCAGTTCCTGACTGCTGCGCGGCTGATCTCGGCCCGCTGCCGCGGCGCTTAGTTCTCGCATGGTGGCGGTGAAATCGTCGGGCATAAGCTAACTCCCGAAAAATTGCCGAATCGCACTGACCAGTCCCGGGATGTCATGCTGCTTCGCTTCCACATCCACGGTCAGACCTCGTTCCCGGGCTGTGGCCGAAGTAATCGGGCCGATGCTGGCAACCTTCATCCCTGCCGGCCAGGGGAGTTTCAGATCGAGGAAATTCTCTACCGTTGACGAACTGGTGAAGGTGATCAGATCTGCTCCTTCTTCAACGAAGCGGCGACGCGCACCGGTCACGTCAGCCGTTTCCGGAACAGTTCGATAAGCAAACGCTTCATCCACAATAGCTCCCATTCCCGCCAGGCCCTTGGGGAGCAAGTCCCGCGCCCTCTCTGCCCTCGCAATCAGCACCTTAAGATTTTCGATTTCTCCCAACTTCTCGAATTCGCGCAAGATGGCTTCGGCCACAAATTCCTCGGGCTGTATATCCACATACAGATGAAAATCCTTTACCCGTTGTGCCGTCGCCGGTCCGATCGCCGCGATCTTGGCGCCGCCGATTTCACGCGCGTCATCGTAGAGCTTAAAAAAGATTTCGAAGAAAGCCTCCACACCGTTCGGGCTGGTGAAGACGATCCAGTCATACGAATGCGCGTCTTGCACTAACTCTCCGAATTCACGCAAGTTCGTGGGCGGCGCGATTCGAATCGTTGGCAATTCGATGACGCCCGCGCCAAGGGTCCGCAATTCCGAGCTCAACGCCCCCGCTTGCCGGCGCGTTCGTGTCACAACAATTCGTTTTCCAAAGAGGGGCCGATCTTCGAACCAGGTCAGCTCGTTCCGTAACGAAACGACGTCGCCAAAAATCGCAATTGCCGGAGCTTCAAATCCGCTCGCTCGTACCCGCTCTGCGATGTTTGCCAAAGTGCCGACGATCGTCTTCTGCCGAGCGGTCGTCCCCCAGCGCACTAAGGCCACCGGCAAATCCGAGCGACTGCCCCGAGCCAGCATTTCGTGCGTGATCGCGTCCAATCGCTCTACGCCCATGAGCATCACCTGGGTACCGCCAAGTTTAATGAGAGCATCGTAGTCGATCGCGTTTTCCGTTTTCGTTACATCTTCGTGACCAGTAAAAAACGTGACGTGCGAGTTTTGTTCGCGATTTGTTACTGGAATGCCGGCATAAGCCGCGGCGGCAATCGCCGACGTAATTCCCGGTACAATCTCGAATTGAATTCCGGCCGCTGTCAGCGCCTTGGCTTCTTCCGCGCCGCGTCCGAATACAAAGGGATCACCGCCTTTCAACCGGACAACGGCTTTTCCCTGTCGGGCCTTTTCCACCAGCAGCGCATTGATCTGCTCGACCAATTGTTTTGCTCGCAACGTCACCAGCCCGAGATCGCCCGGACCGGCGCCCACGAGGAAACACTTCCCAGGTTTAGCCGGCATCGATTTGCGAGAAAACTTCCGCCGCAACTCTCGCTGGATCGGTCCCAGAAGCGAACGCCATTTTGGGCTCAGCTTGTTCAGTGAAGAGTTGGGCGGATAATTTGATTTGGCCGTTCACCGACAGCGCAAGCGCACCCACCGGCAAATCGCAATCGCCTTGAAGCAATCGCAAGAATTCGCGCTCGGCCCGCAAACAAAAATGCGTCGGCGCGTGATCGACTGCCGATGCTATAGCGGTGCTTTCAGCCCGAGTCTGCAGCGCGATTATGCCCTGCCCTCCAGATGGAACAAATTGCTGCGGCGACAATAGTTCGGCAAAAAATTCTTGGCCTTCGAATTCGAAACTTGGCGCAGAGAAGGAAAGCCGTTCCAGTCCGGCGCGCGCGAGAATGATCGCGTCCCAATCACTGGCGACGAATTTGCGCAATCGCGTTGGCACATTTCCGCGAAGATCGACAAATCTCACATCGGACCTGCGCCAGCGCGCTTGCCGCCGGCGTCGCACGCTACTCGTAGCGATAGTGGCGGATGGCGGAAGCGATTCCAGCCGCATTGGAGATTTAGTAATCAACAAGTCTTCCACTGGCCCGCGGGGAAGGACGGCCGCAATTGCTGAACCGGGCCGTAGTTCGCTCGGCAAATCCTTCGCGCTATGCACCGCGAGATCAACGCGGCGTTCCATGAGTGCTCTCTCCAATTCGGATGTAAACAGGCCTTTGCGCCCGGCACGCCGATCTCTCGAGAAAATCGATTCATCGCCTTCGGTTCGGATGATCTCGATCTTGACTGCCATCCCCGCAGCCGCGCGCAAAGCTTCCGCCGCTAGGCCTGCCTGGATCAGCGCGAGCGTACTTCCGCGTGTCCCGAGAACGACGACGTGTTGTCGCAGGACGTCAGCAGCAGAACCTTCAGCGCTCACACCGGCCGCTACAGCGCTTTTCCGCTGGGATCAAGATGCCTGTGATTCCGAAGGGCGAAGAGCCGGTGCGACCGCGCCCGTTCCCGAACGTTGTGTCGTGAAATCATCGCCCAGAGATTTTGCAATTTGCTCCCAAAATCCGGTGACATGGTGAGCGATGATCTCCTCTGCCGCGGCGAATTGCTGTCGCCTCAGTTCCATCCTTTCCTTCGCGATCGATTGAAGCGAATCAATATCATAAAGGTAAACACCATCCAAGTCATTCAGCGCTGGCGCCGCATTTCGCGGCACAGCGATATCAATAACGAAGAGGGGGCAATCGGGGCGCTCCCGCAACATCGGTTCTATCAATGCTGGCGTGAGCAGTTGCGTTTCGGAGGATGTCGATGAAATGAGAATATCGACCTCGCGGCACTGATCCAGCCAGAGAGCGAACGGAACTGCAATACCGTCGAGGGCCCGCGCGAGTTCTTCCGCGCGTTGCGGCGAGCGATTGCTTACCCACAAGTCCGAAACTCCGCGTGCGCTCAAGGCCCGCAACGTTTTTTCACTCGTCTCGCCCGCTCCCAGCACGAGCACTTTGCGTCCTCGCAAATCCCCGAAGATCTTTTCCGCCAGGTCAACCGCCACGGAACCGACTGAGACCGAGCCACGAGTAATCTCGGTCGCTGTCCGGACTTGCTTTGCGACACGAAAACCACGTTGGCAGAGCCGGTGCAAAACCGGACCTGTATCTCTGCGTGCCCGCGCCATTTCATAGGCGCGCTTTGTTTGCCCCAGGATCTCGGTCTCGCCAACGACCATGGAATCGAGTCCGGATGTGACTCGGAAAAAATGACGTGCGCAGTCGGGATCTTCATACCGGTAAAACGACCGCAGCTCGGCCTCGGTGGTCAATTCTCCATTCACCCGCAGGCAGTCGGCGACGTCCCAGGTCTGGAGGTCATGTTCGGCGCAGCAATAAATTTCGACACGATTACAGGTCGTCAGCAGCACCAGTTCGCGGCAGCCTCGTTCATGTAACATCGCTTCGCTCCGCGAATGCCCAGCGAATCGCTCGCGCGTTTCGATTTGCGCCGTGTGATGACTAAGCCCGATGCAGAAAAGTTTCATGCGTGGTGGCCGACGAATTCAATGCTCCACAACAGCGAAAGCGCCGCCGCAAACGCCCCCACACAGAGGGCAGCGACGCGCCGCGGAGTAAATGAGCGAAGGTAGCGGCCCTGCAAGATTGCCCCGTACAAAACCCAAATCGCGACCGCCAACACGACTTTTTTCCACGGGACGGGCTCGCCCGTGAAAAATCCGCTGATCAAGCCTGCCGTATAAAGGGCGAAGCCAAGCCAGAGCAGCCGTGTTATAGCCGAAAACAGGGTCGGGAGCGGCGGCAGATGATAAAAAATCGATCGTAACTCGTGCGTTTTCAGCTGTCGCTCTTGAACGAGATACATTGCCCCTGCCACACACGCGAGGGCAAAGACCCCGTAGGCGATAATTGAAATAGAGGCATGAAACTCGAGCAACGCGTTCGGCATGACTTGTATCGCATGGGGCGTATCAATCGGCGCGAGAAGCGCGAACAATTGAACCAGAAGAACAAGGGGCGCAGTAAAAACGCCCATTAGCGAAAGGCGATAGGCTGGGCCGACCAGCATGTAGATCAGGGCGATCGACCATGCCAAGAAAATAAGGACTTCAAACAAGTTGGTGATCGGACACCGGCCGACAGCATGGCCTCGCATCGATAAGAACATCGTTTGCAGGGCAAAGCCGAGAGCGATCATGACAAAGCTGAACGGACTCCTGCGAAAGACGCGTGCGCGCAAAGCAATGACACTCCGCACAACAGCGGCGAAAAAGAAGATTGTCGAGAGAATCAAAAGGCGCCGATCCACAGTGGCAGCAGCTTAAGAGCGCACATTTTCATACGCAACCAAGCGTAATTGACCTTTGACCGCGAGCCGCTAGCATCGGCGCCCGATGGCAGAGGATGTCATAGCAAGGTTGCGCAAAGCAGTCCGCGATGTCCCTGATTTTCCGAAAAAAGGAATCGTTTTCAAAGACATCACCCCAGTTCTTAATGACGGAGCACTGTTTCGCTCGTCCATCGATATTTTCATCGATCACTGTCGCGGCAAACAGATCGATAAGATCGTCGGGATCGACGCGCGAGGGTTTCTCTTTGCTTCGGCTGTCGCCTATCAACTGGGAGTCGGGTTCGTCCCGCTGCGCAAGAAAGGTCGTCTCCCCTATAAGACGGAAAGCGCCAAATACTCGCTTGAGTATGGCGAAGCGGAAATGGAATTACACATCGATGCGATCAAGCGCGGCGAAAAAATCGTTCTCATCGATGACTTACTCGCCACCGGTGGGACATCGGCATCGGCCGCAACGTTAATCGCAAAAGTTGGCGGCGATTTGATCGAGGCGATTTTTTTGATCGAGCTCGAATTTCTGCACGGTCGCGAAAAACTGGTGCCTACGCCGGTAACGGCGTTTCTAAAGTATTGAGTTGATGGTTAGCCCGAACGGGGCATGAAATTGGCATCACATCCGGCGGCTAAAGCTGCATTTTTCCAGCCACTCCTTCCTCAGAAGAGGAGGTCAGGATAGCTTATCTTCCCTGCAATTTCGCCGATCATGAATGACATCCGCAGCTTTCACCGCAACTGGCTTGGGCCCGAACGACAACTTCGACCTTGATCTCCTGCAACTCGAGCTGGTCGTGAATCGCCTGTAATAGCGCTAATGCCGGTTCTGTCGGCATTTGGTCGCAACGCAGTTCGATCCGTGTTTTCTTTCCCGCCAGCTCCGGATGTGCGCTCGTCATCTCGCCATCGAGAATGAAGGAAGCATAGGCATTAAATTTCTCCTGAAGTTGATGCAGCTGTTCGTCACCGCCATCCCACGGCCGCGATTCATTCATTACCAGCAGCACCTCATCGTGCGCAGAATCAAATCCAAGAAGATCGATCACGGCTGGATTGACAAGACCGGCTAGGACTGAAGGGCCCTCACTACTCATAAAAGTACTTTTGTTATACGACGATTAACACTTGCACTATGACAGATTACTTCTGTGATTCCGAGCGCAGCCGAGGAATCTCTCGCTATTTTCTCCTCAGAATAGCTAGAGATGTCTCGGCTTCCCTCGACATGACAAAAAGGCCTTTCCGCGTCGGAAGTGTAGGAAGTTTGCTCTTACTCGCAATGACCTCGACCGCTTTCATAGCCGCGACACAAGCGCAGTTCACGCCCGGGATTCTGGCGAATGACAGTTATTGGGGCGACCGCAAAGCTGAGTTCGACTTTTACGAGGGCCAGCTCATGCGGGACGCTCAGCTGCGCAAGTGCGAAGTCCTGCACATTTTCTTTCGGGAACGGATCGACCCGAAAACATTCACGCGCGTCGATGATGCAACACGCGCCGATGCCGTCACAGCGATTCGAATGAATCAAATTTGGTCGGTGCCGATCGGGATGTTTGTCGAGCAGGGGTCGATCACTGCACATTGCCGAGTCGATTCAGGCGTGCTCGCCCGCTTAACATTTGTCGGCACAGACAGTTTTGGAAACGCCGTGAAAAAGGTTGAATGGACCGGCTCGACTTTCAATTACATGAGCGACACCTACCGAGACGGCACCACCACCAGCCCAATCTCGCCGCTAGTAAACTCGTTCTTTTACGACGAACTTCCGATGCGGGTGCGGACGATCGATTGGTCAAAGCCGCCGGTGGACTTTGAAATACAACTGGCGCCGACGCTCGCGCGGTTCCGAAGCGATCACATCGAGTTCAAACCAGCGCGAATCTCATGGAAGCCAATCGACAAGACGATTGAAGTGAGCGCGCAACACTCAGGGGGAATCGATCGTTTCGTGCTTGACCGCGATTTTCCCTTTTTACTTCGCGAATGGCAGATGGCCGATGGTTCGAAACTCAAATTAAAACGTGGATTGAAAGCCGATTACTGGAACTACAGCAAAGAAGGCGATCGAGAGAGGGCGTTGAAGAACCCGATGTTGCAGCATCCCGATTGATGACACCGGCTTTGGTGAGGCTTCGCCGGCGATTGGGTCAATCGCCCTACGGTCTTCCTCAAGCAAATCGGCCAATTAGCTATCATAACGCTGCTCGTCATGGCGCTGATAACCAATTAAGCTTGCGATTATGAGCAGGAACACGAGGAAACCTGGACGACTCACCCTTCTCGGCCACAGCGAAGCGCGAATCCCAGCCTCGCCAGCAGAAGCGCAGCTTGAAACTTTTCCGAACCCGGCCCGCCACAGGTTCTGGATCCACTTCGAAACCTCCGATTTCACGTCGCTCTGCCCTGTCACCGGCCAGGCGGATTTCGCCAAAATCGAGATTGACTACATGCCGAATAAGCTCTGTGTCGAAAGTAAGTCGCTGAAATTCTATCTCGCCTCGTTTCGTAATGAACGCGCCTTTAACGAAGCCATCACAAACCGTATTTTGGATGATTTCGTGCGTGCTTGTGCTCCGCGGGAAGCGATCGTCACGGCGGCGTTTTCTGCACGCGGCGGGATCAGTTTGACGGTCCGCGTAGCCTTCCCCGACGCAGCGAAGTCCGGCCAAAATGGCCGATGAAGCGCGCCGTTATTCTACTAAGTGGCGGGCTTGATTCAGCCACAACACTCGCAATAGCAAAGCACGAGGGCTACGAGATTTTTCCTCTCTCGTTCGAATACGGGCAGCGTCATCGCGTCGAGATCGATTCGGCCAAGCAAATCGTGCAAAGCCTTGGCGTGCGTGAGCATCGGATCGTGAAAATCGATTTGCGCGTCTTTGGCGGGTCGGCCTTAACTGATACGATTGAAGTTCCAAAACGTCGCAGTGATAGCGAGATCGCCGGCCAAATCCCAGTTACTTACGTGCCGGCACGAAACACAATTTTTCTTAGCTATGCGTTGGCCTGGGCTGAGACGATCGAAGCCCGCGACATTTTTATTGGCGTTAACGCGCGGGACTACAGTGGATATCCCGATTGTCGCCCCGAATTTATCAAACAATTCGAGCGGCTTGCGAATGTCGGCACGAAGGCCGGCATTTCGGGTGAGCGCTTTCGCATTCATACCCCTCTAATCGCAATGAACAAACCCGAGATTATCCGAAAAGGGGAGGAGCTCGGCGTCGATTTCTCGATCACTCACAGCTGTTATGATCCGGAACCCGACGGAACAGCCTGCGGCGAATGTGATTCGTGCCGCCTGCGGCGCCGTGGTTTTCAGGATGCCGGGATAAATGATCCCCTGCGCTACGCACATTAGTTCGACGGAAACTCGTAAACGCTCAGGGCTCCCGAAAAAGGGGCCCGCAATTAGGAACGACGCGATCGAGTTAGTCGCGTAAGCCCGGGATATGACCATAACCAATAAAGGTCGGCCCCGGCTTGCCGCTCTCCCCAGTATTGCGGCGCTCAACTTTAAAATCGAACACGCTGACACCATTGCGCGATTGTCCCTGATAAATCCGTCCATCGCTCGCCCCGACCATCACTCTCGCGCCCGATTTTTTCTCTCGGCCAAGATAGATCATGGCGTGGGTAATTGGCGGATCCCGTTCGATCGAATAGGTGCCGGTCCAAAAAAGGAGATCACCCGGCTTCAGATTTTCCATTTCAAACGAATCGTCTTTCCGACTCAACACCGGTTCAAATTTTCCGATGCGACGCAGCCAAACATATTGCTGGCTGGAATCTCGCGGCACATCTCCCACGCCGTTTTGTTTGAGCACATAATAAACGAAGCCCGAACAATCCATCCCGCCGGCGGACGGATCAGCCGAGCCGTACTTGTAGTCCAAATTACGGGTTGTTGGTGCGCCGTTCTTCTTGTGCACCGCCTCGGGTGAAGTCGAGGGCGAATGCTCTGGTGTCGGCGTTTCAGCTACAGCAGGACTCGGCGTAGGCGTCTCTGTTGATTTTGCTGAGGCTTTCGATTTTTTCTTTTTCGACGGACTGCCACTAGGGTTCACCGCGGTCGATTCTTCGGGAACCGGAGAGGCGGACGCTTTTCGCTTCCCATGTGGTGTCGGAGAAGGTGAAGCTTTCTTGCCCGACGCGGTTGGTGATGGCGTTTCTCTTTTAGTTGTTGTCTTCTTTTTCTTCCGGGCGGGCGTCGGTGTCGGAGTGGAAAAAATCTTCTTAAGCGTATTGCCGATCGATTCCTCGGCTCGAACTGGACCCGCAATCGATAGAATCAGAGCAGTCGCAATTAACGTACGCAAAAACATCACGGCTGATTAGACGCAATTAGCCGGCGATTTCTTGAAGGACTGCTTTATTAATCCGAATCCCGGCATCGAGATTCTCCAGCGGAAAATTCTCATTTGGCGAATGAGCCCGACAGTCGGGCAGCGCGAGTCCGAGCAAGAGTGTTTCGACGCCGAGAATCCTTCGAAAATCAGAAACGATCGGAATGCTGCCTCCTTCCCGGATAAGCACTGGATTACGATCGAAGGCGTGTTTGAGCGCGTTTTGCGCCGCTTTGCCGTACTTGGAGTGGGGATCGGTGAGATACCACGGGCCGGAATGGCCAGCTGTCATGTCAAGGCGAACTCCCGGTTGGCAATTTTTTTGGAAATGCTCCTGCGCCAGTGCAGTAATTTTGTCCCCAGCTTGATTCGGAACGAGGCGGAAAGTCAGCTTGGCGAATGCTTCGCGACCGATCACTGTCTTGGTGCCTCGACCTTGATAACCGCCACTGAAACCGTTGACCTCCGCTGTCGGTCGCGACCAAATCCGCTCAAGAGTGGAAAAGCCTTTTTCGCCAAATAACTGCGGGACCCCAGTATCCTTGAGGATTTCTTTGTCCACATTTACCGGCACTTTTCGCCACATCTCGCGCTCCCAATTTGGGAGCGGCAAAACATCGTCATAGAATCCTGCAATGGCGATATGACCCTCGGAATCGTGCAAAGTCGCAAGCAACTGGGCGAGGGCAGTGAGCGGGTTCGCCACCGCACCACCATAAATCCCAGAGTGAAGGTCAATCTTGGGTCCACTCACTTTCAACTCCAGAGCAGCAACGCCACGTAATCCATAGCTCATCGTGGGGACTCCACGAGCGACCATCCCGGTATCGGAAACGACGACGACATCGCACTTCAACGCGTTTTGGTTCTGCGAGAGAAAATTTCCCAGATTACCGCTTCCAATTTCCTCTTCGCCTTCGATTACAAAATGCAGATTTACCGGTAAATCGCCAGCCGCTTCGATCTGTTCCTGAGCACCGAGGATGTGCGAAAGAATTTGGCCCTTGTTATCGGTCGCGCCGCGGGCAAACACATAGCCGTTCTTCAAGACCGGCTCGAACGGGGGCGATTCCCAAAGCTCGAGAGGATCGGGTGGCTGCACATCGTAGTGACCGTAGATCAACACGGTATGACGACCGGCCTTGTGCTTGTTTTGCGCCCAGACTACCGGGTGACCGGGAGTTGGATGCAATCTCGCCGAAAGTCCCATTCTAGTCAGTTTTTCGACTAGCCAATGGGCGCACTCGGAAACCTTTTCTGAGTAATCGTTGTCGGTCGAGATGCTGGGAAAACGCAGAAATTGATAAAAATCCTCGAGATGAGTTGCGCGCATGAGGCTGATGTTAGTGCGCCTATTCAGGATTGTCATCCTGAGCCCGGCAGAGGCCGAGGGATTTTCGCTAGCCCGTCGTTTACTGAAGGTAAGCTGGAGATCGCCGTTTACGGGAGCCATCGCATTCACTTGGGATGACAGCGATGCTACGCTTCTGCATGTCTCGAAAATTTGGGGGCGGCATCTTGGGGTTGATAGCTTGCTTCTATGCGACCATCGCCACCGCACAGATCGATCGCATTACCGGCAAGCCTTTTGCAACCCGATCACAGGTGCTTGGCCGGCACGGCATGGTTTGCACGAGTGTTCCGGCCGCAACGCAAGTTGGACTTGATATTTTGAAGCGCGGCGGGAGCGCCGTGGACGCCGCCATCGCCGCAAATGCCACTCTTGGACTAACGGAACCAGTCTCGAATGGCATCGGTGGCGATCTCTTCGCCATCGTTTACAGCGCAAAAGAAAACAAACTCTACGGCATCAATGGCAGCGGTCGTTCACCGCTTGGCTTGAGTTACGAGCAGATGAAAGCGGAGCTGGCGAAGCTAAAACGCGAGACGATTCCACCAACTGGAATGTTGCCGATCAGTGTGCCGGGCACAGTCGATGCATGGTTCGAGCTGCACAAAAAATTCGGCAAACTGAAACTGACCGACGATCTCGCGCCTGCCATTCATTACGCCGAAGAAGGTTTCCCGGTTACCCAGTTGATTGCCTATTATTGGGCATTCGGCCCGCGCATCTACAAAGGTTTACCCGGCGCCTTTCTCCAAACTTACACCCTCGATGGTAAGGGGCGGACACCAGCCGAAGGCGACATTTTCAAGAATCCGGCGCTAGGGAACACACTACGATTGATTGGCGAACGCGGCCGCGACGTTTTCTATAAAGGTGAAATCGCGGAGAAAATCGATGCATTCATGCAGGCAAATGGCGGCTGGCTGCGCAAGGTCGATTTCGAGAAACATACGAGCACCTGGGTAGAACCGGTTTCGACTAATTATCGCGGTTACGATGTGTTCGAGTTGCCGCCGAACGGGCAGGGTGTTGCCACGCTGCAGATCCTCAACATTCTCGAAGGATTCGATCTGCGCGCCATGGGCCGCAATTCACCTGAGACGCTGCACACGATGATCGAAGCGAAGAAAATCGCCTGGGCTGATCGGGCTAAATACTACGCCGACCCGGATTTTGCCAAAATTCCGCTCACCGGTTTGCTTTCGAAGAGTTACGCGGCCGAGCGCCGGAAATTTATCGACCCGAATCATGCCGCCAAGACCGTTGCAGCAGGGAATCCGCCCTCTGATGGAGCATCCAACTCTCGACCCATGGGAATCGAGTCAGTCCGGTACGAGCAGGCCGGAAGGCAGTTTGCCGGGACAGGCGAGGACGCCCGTCTTCCGGACGGCGATACCATTTATATGTGCACGGCTGATGACGAGGGGAACATGGTTTCACTGATCCAAAGCAATTATCGCGGCATGGGTAGCGGTATCGTGGTGCCAGGACTTGGGTTCATGTTTCAAGATCGTGGTGAACTCTTCTCGATGCAGGCTAGTCATGCCAACGTTTACGCGCCGGGCAAGCGACCGTTCCACACCATCATTCCCGGCTTTGTGATGAAAGATGGCAAGCCGTGGGAAGCATTCGGAGTGATGGGCGGCGGCATGCAACCGCAAGGACACGTCCAAGTGCTCACCAGTCAGATTGATTTCGGCCTTGGTCTACAGGAAGCTGGGGATGCTTCCCGCTGGCAACACGAGGGCGATAGCGAACCGACTGACGAAAAGATGACAAACGGCGGGTACGTGGAAGTGGAAAGTGGAATTCCCTACGAGACGGTCCGCGAGCTGAAGAAACGCGGGCACGATGTCCGCGTCGACGTTGGGGGCTATGGCGGCTATCAAGCCATTAAGGTCGAGATGCATGATGGCCAGCGCGTCTATGCCGGGGCGAGCGAATCGCGCAAGGACGGGCAGGCTGCCGGATACTAATCCAGGACCGCTGTCGTTTTCGCTAGTGCGAATGCGGGAGCCGAATCAGATATGACGTTTAAATGGCTGGATCAAACGAGCAGCTGCGGAAAGAGCCGTGTTCGTCGCGCTCTCGCTTGAAGAAGGAGGATCGGTTTTCAGGATTTCTTCCACGCAGCCTAGAAGCTGATCCCGACGGAGTGGCTTCGCGATGAATCTGTACCCTCCAATCCGGTTGGACGCCGCTTCCTCTCCAGAGACCAAGCCAGTAAAAAAAACGATAGGTGTGCCCTGCAACAACGCATCACTTTCAATTTGGTGCGCGATATCACCACCGTCGAGATCTGGCATCATGACATCTAAAAAGATCAAATCAGGGCGAAACCATCGCGCGGTGGCGAAAGCGTTACGGCTGTTGTTCTCCTCTTCGACAGAATAATTGCCACTCGTTTCCAGTAGGACTTTCACCGCCCGCGTGACGGATGGATCATCGTCAATTATGAGGATCCGCTTTGTCATGGTCATAGAATGGTGTCAAACAGTGTCAGACCCGAGCACACGGTGTGCCCTTCGACGGCAACTCGTTAACAGGGATCGCGATGACTGGGCTTCCCTCCCCGGACACGGCAAGAGGAAAACGAGTCATTACCGCGGTTGAGGCGCGGCTTATTCGCACCTGTTACGATGGTCGACCTTGTTTCACGCCCTGAATTCACACACGATGTGCGAAATGGCTGAGGAGACGCTGTCGATCCAACAAGCCGCGCGCGTCGATCATCAGCTCGTTCGCGGAATCGGAATTCCGGCGCTGACCGCGAACATCGTCAGCTCTACCATCGGTGCGGGCATCTTCGTGATCCCGGCTGCGGTGGCGCGCGGGCTCGGTCCCGCCGCGCCGTTCGCGTTCATGGTTTGCGCGGTAGCGATGGTGCTGTTCGTCACTTGTTTCGCGATCGCCGGCAGTCGTGTTTCCTTAACCGGCGGACTTTACGCGTACGTCGAGGTCGCGTTTGGTCGTTACGTCGGATTTCTCGCCGGTATGCTTTATTTTCTGACTGCGCTTGGCGCGGTCGCGGGCGTTGTCAACGTGCTCGCGACTTCAATCGCGCTCGTGGTTCCGTTCCTCGGCGGACCAGTGATGCGCATCGTTGTCATGCTCGCCGTTTATGGTGTGCTCGTTTTCATCAATATTCGCGGTGTTCGCGAAGGAGCGGGCGCGGTCACGGTGATCACGGTCGCAAAACTTCTCCCGCTGCTGCTTTTCATCTGCGTCGGAATTTTTTTCATTCACCCGCCGAATCTAGCGTTCACAGCTTGGCCCGGCAGTAAGGCGTTAGGGGACGCAGTTATTCTGTTGATCTTCGCCTTCGTCGGAATCGAAGTCGCGCTCATCCCGAGCGGCGAAGTAAAAAATCCGGCGCGAACCGTTCCGCGTTCCGCTTATCTCGCCCTCGTCATCACCACGATCATTTACGTCCTGATCCAGCTCGTCGCGCAGGGGACGCTCGGTCTCGATCTCGCCAATCACAGAGACGCGCCACTGGCCGAAGCTGCCGCGAAATTTCTCGGTACCATCGGCCGCACTATCTTGCTCGCGGGCGCAACCATCTCCGCGTTCGGATTTGTCACCAGCGACATTCTCAGTTCGCCGCGCATGATCTTCGCGTTCGGCCGCGACGGCGCGCTGCCGGCGTGGTTCGCGCACGTCCATCCGCGCTATCGCTCACCCGACGTCGCCATCATCACTTACGCCGTGCTCGCCTTTGCCTTGTCCATCACCGGCACGTTCGAAAAACTGGCCGTGCTCTCCAACGTCGCCGTCCTCCTGATGTATCTGCTCTGCTGCGCGGCCTGCTGGTTTTTGGTGCAACGCGACGTGCGCGCCAATGGCGCTCAGCCTTTCAATTTTTCGGGCATGAAAATTGTTCCGGCGCTCGCCATCGTCGCAATCATCTGGATTCTTGCGCACGCGACGGCGTGGGAATTTGCGGTGAACGGGATCGTGCTGGTTATTGCGTCAGTTCTCTACTTTCTGCGTCGGTTGACGGCGAAAAGCTGAGCCTCTGCCACCAAATGTTGTGGTTGGGCACGGCTAAAGCCCGCGTCCTTGTGTAGAATCGGCTTGTCAGCCGCCGGTTGTCACCCATATTTACCAGACAAAAGCGCTCCGTCGCCCGTTGCATGCATCTCCAATCTCTCGAGCTGTTCGGTTTCAAGTCGTTTCCCGACAAGACGATATTTAACTTTCACGAAGGCGTTACCGCCATCGTAGGGCCAAACGGTTGCGGAAAATCAAACGTCCTCGACGCCGTCCGCTGGGTCCTGGGTGAACAATCAGCCAAATCACTTCGCGGTGAGGAAATGGCCGACGTCATTTTCAATGGCACTGATTCGCGCAAAGCCCTCGGCTTTGCCGAAGTCTCCCTGACCTTTACCGATTGCGCGAGCGAGTTGGGCGTCGATTGGCATGACGTGCGAGTCACGCGTCGTCTCCATCGAGATGGAATTTCTGAATATTTCCTCAACAAGACCAGCTGCCGGTTAAAAGATATTCACAATTTATTCGCCGACACCGGGGTGGGACGCACCGCTTATTCCATCATGGAACAGGGCAAAGTCGACCTCATCCTCAGCTCCCGCCCGGAAGATCGGCGCAGCGTCTTTGAAGAGGCAGCCGGAATTACCAAGTACAAAACCCAAAAAAAAGAGGCGCTGCGCAAACTCGAGGCGACTGAGGCGAATCTGCTTCGCATTGGCGATATTATTAAAGAGGTCAAGCGCCAGATTGGATCGTTGCAACGACAGGCGGGCAAAGCACGGCGATATCAGGCGTTGCACGCGGATTTGCAGGTGCTGGACACACATTTCTCTTATCGCAAGCTGCAAACCCTCGAGCGCGAGCTGCGCGAATGCGCGAGTGAGATTGTGCGGGTGAGCGAAATAGAACGCGAGACTCGGCTCGAAATTGATGCCGGAGAAACACGGCTGGCCGGACTGCGACGGGACCTTGAAGAAGCAGACCAACGAATCACAGCGGCCCGTACCAGCCTCCAGCAACTCGGGAGCGAAATCGCGTCACATCGCAGCCGAATCGAATTCAACGAACAACGCGGCACGGAATTGCATCAACTAATCGCGCGCAACGAGCGCGAGGTTGAATCGGCTGAAGCAAAATTGCGCGAACACGAGGCCGAGATCGGCTCCGCCAATGCCATGGTCGAACAACTGGGGCAGATTCTTGCCCAGAAAAGGGATCAGCTGGACGATTCTGCGAGGATAGTGGCAGCTCGGCGGGAAACGCGACTCACGATGGAGCAACGAATCCAAGAACTGCGCGTCAATCTTTCTAAGAACGAGCTGCGGCTAAGCGCGGTTGCAAATGACCTGCACGAGCTGGGCGAACGTCGGGACGCGACGAGGCGCGATGCGGCAGCACTGGTGTCGCGGATCGAGGCGGCTGCCTTAGAAAGGGGGCAGTTGCAGGCAAAGGTAGAAGACGCTCGCGCCGCAACCCGGGCAGACCAGGAGACGGCGGAGCAGCTTTTTACACGCGTTCGCGATCAGGAAGAGGAGTTGCGCCGGCACCAAGGTGCATTGGTCGAAGTTGAGAAGCAGCTCGCCGCGATCGATCGGACTATTGGGGAAAAACAGTCGCGCCACGAGGTTTTGCGTCAGCTAAACGAACAAGGCGAAGGTCTGACCGAGGGTTCCCAGGCGCTGTTAAAGAGCGACCAGTTTGAATTTGCCGGAGCGCTCGCCGCACAAATCGATGTTGCTCCTCAATTTGTTCCGGCGATTGAGGCGGCGCTCGGTCGCAATCTGCATGCAATTCTCCTGCCTGATCCCGCACGTGCTTCCGCTATTATCAATTATCTAAATCAGCGCCAGCTTGGTCAGGCTGCGCTCGTCCTTGGCGAGCTCGATGTGATCGGAAACGGATCAGCGAAAAGCCTACCGCAGGGCGCAATTGCCTGGGCCGTGGACAAGGTAAAAGCGCCGGCTGCTTTGCGCCCAATTGTCAATCGATTGCTTCAAGACGTTGCCATATTCGAAAATCTCGAAACGGCCCTGGCTCATCTTCCGGAGGAGCTCAGCATCGCGGCGGCAACACTTCGCGGCGAATTTATTTCGCGGATGGGGGTACTGTTTGGTGGCAGTGGAAGGGGGCGACCTGATTCATTGCTCGAGCGCCGAGCTCGAATCGATGCGCTTACGAACGAGCTTGCTGAATTGATGGACAAGCGATCGCAGATCGAACATCGCCGGCGGACCATCGAATCCGAAATCGAATCGACAGATAAGTCGCTGGAAGAAGCGAGGCAGCTGCATCAGCGCGCGGCTCTGGCGCAGACCGCGACGATCTCCAAAGTCACTGAACTTGAGCGGAAACAGGATTCGGCCGAGCGCGAATTAGAGCTTTTGAAATCAGATCATGCCACGCTTGAGCGTCAAATCGCGGCGGCAAACGCGCGCATGCAGGAACTCGAGACGCAGCGTGAGCAACTGGAATTGCAGACTGCTGCAGAGGCCAGCGAGACCGCGCAATTGAGTGCCGAGCACGCGGCAGTGTCGGCGCAGGAAGAAGAGGCAAACACCCGATTAGCGGAGTTACGGATCGCCGTTGCAACCGAGGAGCAGAAACATCAGGGATTGCTGGCGCAGAGCGCGCCGATGCTCTCGCGGCAAAACGAATTGAGAGAAGTAATCGCGACGCGCCGTGCCGATATTGAAAGTTACCGGGCTCGTTTGATC
This sequence comes from Verrucomicrobiota bacterium, assembly GCA_003217965.1. Taxonomy (GTDB): domain Bacteria; phylum Verrucomicrobiota; class Verrucomicrobiia; order Chthoniobacterales; family UBA10450; genus AV69. Next base: position 19,977 of record QHNB01000224.1, read on the forward strand.
GCCCAAGGCGCGGAAACCGAGTCAGCTCGGGTGGCGATTACGTCGCAAACGGAGGAGCAGAGTCGACGACAAGGGGATGTCGAGCAGCTCATCGCCGAACGAGCGAAACAACTGGAGACAATCAACGCCCATGAAGCGCAGCTACGCGGAACACGTAATCGTTTGAGCGAATTACAGGAAAAGCGTGGCACCCATTCGATCCGGCAAACGCAGTTGCAGCTCCAAACTGAACATCTGACGGAACATGTGACGCAGCGCTATCAAATCGATTTGCGACAGTTTGTTCCGGATTCGTTCGCGCACGAAAAAGTATTGCGGGCGCAACTGAAACGCGCCGACGTGGCTGCCCCATCGCCGACCGATGATGATCTTCAGAACCTGATTGCCGAGCTTGCGCGCCAACTCGACAACATGGGACCCGTCAATCTCGACGCTGTCCAAGAGTATGACGAACTGGAAGAACGCCATCGCTTTCTCGAAACGCAGAACGCGGACCTGACAAATTCGCGGCGTGAATTGCTCGATGTGATCGCCCGGATCAATGCGACCACCCAGAAGCTTTTCGCAGACACATTTGCAAAAGTGCGGACGAATTTTCGCGAGATGTTTGCCGAAATGTTTGGCGGCGGCCGTGCTGATTTGCAGTTGCTGGACGAAAATGACGCCCTGAATTGCGGAATCGAGATCATCGCGAAGCCCCCTGGAAAACAACTGCAAAGCATCTCGCTTTTGAGCGGCGGGGAACGCACAATGGCGGCGGTGGCCTTGCTCTTTGCGATTTACATGGTCCGGCCGAGTCCGTTCTGTGTCCTGGACGAGATGGATGCACCGCTGGACGAGTCAAACATCAATCGTTTCATTCGCGTGCTAGAACGGTTCGTGGAGCAAAGCCAGTTCATCATCATTACGCACAACAAGCGCACGATTGCTAAGGCCGACGTGCTCTACGGAGTGACGATGGAAGAACGCGGGGTCAGCAAGTTGGTCGGTATGAAGATGATTGCACCACGACCGACAGAGGCAAAGAATCCTGAGCCGCGCAGACGGCGAAGGATCTCCCACTGACCGCAGGCAAATCTTGTGTCACGCTCCAGCTGGGAACAGAGACGTCCACGTCTGTGCGCCCCACAGGCTTAAAGCCTGTGTTCCACCAGGCGCTCGCCGAGAAGAGGCTCATTTCACGAGCTTAAACGATTCTGACGCACACTGACCGCCTGAACATCTGTTCCCTCACCTTTGAGATGCAAGGGACCCCACCGAAAACCTAAGATAAAGGAATGGGTGATTGAAAATTTTTTGGGCAGCACCGCCGATGTTGGCTACAATCGTCCGATGTTGCAGACGGCGCGTCCGAAGGAAAAACCGGGAATAGCCGGACCGCCGCACGAACGCTATTTCGACGCGTTTGGATGGATGCTCCTGGCGCGTACCTTCGAGGAAAAACTTGCGAGCTTATACCGCGGCGGACGAATCACGGGGGGTGTTTACGTTGGTAAAGGGCAGGAGGCGGTCAGCGTGGCCTGCGGAATTTTCTTGCGGAAGGGCGATGTCTTTGCGCCGCTAATCCGGGATCAAGCGGGACGCTCGGCCTTCGGAGAACCGTTGGTTGATGTCGCGCGAACCTACCTTGGATCACGCCAAGGACCAATGCGAGGTCGCGACGGGAACATTCACCGTGGCCGGCCTCGAGAAGGCCAGCTCGCCATGATCAGTCATCTCGGCGCGATGATTTCGGTCGTAGTGGGGTCACTCATGGCCAAACGTTGGCGAGGCGAGAAAGGATTTATCGGTCTGACCACGATTGGAGAAGGTGGAATGCAGACCGGTTCGACGCACGAAGGCTTGAATATCGCCGCCGTCGAACAAGTGCCGCTCGTAGTCGTCGCTACGAACAATCATTTCGCCTACTCCACGCCAAACGAACGAGAATTTGCCTGCCAGGCTTTGGTTGATCGCGCATTGGGATATGGCTTCGAAGGTTATGAAGTCGACGGGACTGATCTTGCCGCTTGTCTTGACGTAATTGGGAGCGCAGTGAAACGGGCGCGAGCCGGTCGCCCCCCGCAGCTGGTCGTTGCTTCCATTCTGCGGTTGGCTGGCCACGGTGAACATGACGATTTCAGCTACGTCACCGAAGACATCCGAAAACAACCTTTTGCGCGCGATTGCCTCCAGCTAGCTGAGCGCTTCATCACCGAAAATAAGCTAGTTGATGCCGAAACGTTGCGGGCGTGGCGTGATCAAGCCGCGCAGGAAGTCGAACAAGCATTCAGTACTGCGCAAAAAGAGCCGGTTCCCGAGGGAACCGAAGAAGACTGGTGCGCGATTTCAACACGGGTGCTTTGTGATCAGGCCGAATGAGTATCACTTATCTCGAGGCGATTCGTGAAGCGCAGGCCAAATTGCTGCGCGATGATAAGCGTGTCTTCATTTACGGCCAAGACGTCGGCGGAACTTTTGGCGGCGCTTTCAAAGCGACAAAAGGCCTCGCCAAGGAATTTCCCGGCCGAGTTTTGAATACTCCCATCAGCGAAGATGCAATGGTCGGAACGGCGATTGGGGCGGCAATGGAAGGAATGCGGCCGATTGTTGAGATGCAATTCGCTGATTTTTCCAGCATCGCGTTGAATCAAGTTTTAAACAATGCGGGGACGATCTTCTGGCGGACAGGCATTTCATGTCCGATCACGATCCGTTTGCCCTCTGGAGGAACCAAGGGCAGCGGACCGTTTCACAGTCAATCGATGGAGGCGCTCTACTCGCATTATCCCGGCTTGATCGTGATGACGCCAGCGACGGTGGAGGACGCTTATACAATGTTGATCGAAGCGGTCGCAATCGATGATCCCGTGGTCTACTGCGAGCACAAGTATCTTTATTATCATCTCAAGGCCGATCGTCTGCCGAGTGAAGGCTTACCGGTTGGGCAGGCACGGATTGCGCGTGTCGGGCGCGATCTGACGATCGTGAGTTATAGCGCGATGTTGCATGAATCACTTACGGCTGCTGAAAAGCTCGCAAGAGAAGGTCTCGAAATTGAGGTCGTTGATTTGCGATCAGTCAAACCGCTCGATACGGCAACGGTTCTGGCGTCAGTCGCGAGGACTGGGCGACTGCTGGCGGTTGGCGAATCGTTCCCCTGGGGTGGCGTGACGGCTGAAGTCATCGCGCGTGTGGCTGCGGAAGGTTTTCATTTACTCGATGCTGCGCCCGCCCGGGTGAACGCAAAGGACACGCCAATTCCCTATCACCCGAATCTTTGGTCGGCGCACCGCCCGAGCAGCGATGCCATTGTCGCCAAAGCCCGTCAACTACTTCGAGAATAACTATGCCGCAGGTCCCCATCATTATGCCACAACTGGGCGAATCGATCGCGGAAGCGACAATCGTGTCCATCAAAGTGCAACCGGGCGACGAAGTCGCAGCTGACCAGGAGGTTATCGAGGTCGAGACAAATAAGGCGGTGATGGGCGTAACCACTCCGTGTGCCGGCGCAGTCGCTCGGATCGATGCGCAAGTGAAAGAGACGTATCCAATCGGCGCTGTCCTCGGTTATATCGAGGCAAGCGAAAAAGATGCGGCCCGATTTACCAACCAAACTGTGGCCGACGTGCGCAAGGAAGTTCCCAAAGAAATTCCGGGACGTGCGGACGAAGAAAAGGTCGCCGCAAGAAAGACGGCGGATAACGGAGCTAAAGCGAAAGTTTCCACTGACGGACTGCCTGTTCCAGCTGCGGCGAAAGGCGCAGGATTCCTATCGCCGCGTGTTCGCGCACGCATGGCCGAGCTGCAATTGACCGTGGCCGATCTCGCCGGGATCGCCGGGACCGGCAGCGGAAATCGCGTCACCATCAAGGACCTCGAAAACTACCTGCGCCAAATTGAATCGCAGATGATGAGCGACGCCTCCGCAATTCGCAGCGGCGTTGCTGATGCGATGCGGCGTAGTTGGTCGCGACCGCTGGCCACCGTTGGTTCGTCGGTCAATCTGGATCCACTCTTGAACGATCGAAAACGGCGCGAGGGCAAGCCGGGCCCGGCGCTCTATGCCGTGCGAGCTCTTGCCCTAGCACTGGCGGAAAATCCAGGCGCGGCGGCGAAGCTGATCGGTTCCCGTCTGCTCCAAGGCAATTCAATTGACATCGGCCTCGCCATTGAAGCGGATGGCGGGATTATCGTTCCGATCATCCGCGGTGCCGACAAGACCTCGCTGGCGGAGTTAGTCGGCCGCTACAAGGAGCTTGTTAATCTCGGCCGAGAACGACGCATTTCGCCCGACATGCAGACTGGCGGAATGGCGGCGGTATCAAATTTTGGCGTATTTGGAGTCGAGTGGGGAACGCCAATTCCGTTACCTGATCAGACAATGATCCTAGGCCTCGGCGTTGGCAAAAAGATGCCACGGTGGGATGAAGCGAAGGCGGAATTTGTCCCTGTCACCGAAGCGCAAATCACGTTGAGCTTTGATCATCGCAGTCTTGATGGGGGCGGAGCCGGTCGGCTGTTAAAGCGTGTGATCGAACTGCTGGAAGATCCGGCGAGTTTGTAGCGGCGGTCTCCGACCGTCGAACGTAAGATTCGGCGCTCAGAGAGCGCCCTTACAGTGCTTGCGCTTCAGTCAGCGCACCTTAGTTTTATTGGTGGAATTATCAGCAACATCGATCGATCCCCAGATCACCATGGGCGAATTGCTTCGGCACTTCCCGGGTGCGCAGCGGGCCTTGTTTCGCAGGTACCATATTGGTGGATGCAGCAGTTGCGGATTTAATGTGGATGAAACGCTCGCCGGTGTCTGCAGTCGCAACGATCACCTGCCCGTTGATGAAGTGATTCAGCACATTGTTGAGAGCTACTCGGCCGAGCGGACGATGCAAATCGAGCCGCATGATCTTTTAGAAAAGTTAAAGAACGGGGAGCGAATCAACCTCCTCGATGTCCGGACGCGCGAAGAATTCGACGCGGTCAAGATCGATGGAGCGAAGCTCTTCACTCAGGAACTAATGGAGGAGATCCTGGGCAACTGGTCACGCCAGGATCCATTGGTCATTTACGATCACACAGGAACGAAGAGTTTAGATGCGGCCGCCTATTTTCAGGGCCACGGCTTTGAAAACGTGAAGGTGCTTCGGGGCGGCATCGATGCCTGGAGTATGGAGGTCGATCGGAGCTTGCCCCGCTATCACCTCGAACATGCGACTACATGAGCGCAGTAGCCTTCTTGTCATTCCGAGCGAATACGCCAGTCCGGCACAGACCGAGGAATCTCTCACCTTTGTCTGACCGACTAGAAAGAGATGTCTCGACTGCGCTCGACATGACAAAGACGGCATTGGTTTAAGAAGAATTCAATGAACGACGACCTCGAATCAAAAATCGAAGAAGCAATCAAGAATCCGCGTAATCTCGGCGAAATGAAAGACGCGGACGCGGTCGGAACAGTGGGGAGCGTGGATTGCGGCGACATGCTGCGAATGTGGATCAAGTTTAAGGAAGAAAACGGCCGTCAGGTAATCGATCGCGCGACGTTCCAATCGTTCGGGTGCCAGACGGCGATTGCGGTGGCAAGCGTCGCAACCCAATTGCTCAAAGGCAAAACGGCGGACGAAGCAAAGAAAATGAGCGGCGAAGAATTATCGGCCTCGCTTGGACCGTTGCCGCCGGTTAAAATTCACTGTGCTCAACTTGTCGAGGGAGCTTTAAGAAATGCGCTCGAAGGCGAAGGAGCGTCGGTGCCCAATAGGAAGGAGAACGCTCCTACTTTGCTAGAGCAAATTGCGGGAAGCAGAAAGAAAATGAAGATCGTCTTAGATCGAGAGCCCTGAGTTATGCACGAGAACACAGAATTCACCACGAGCCGGGATATTGAAGCGATTCAGATCCCGATGGGAACCACGTTTACCATTCCGGCCGGGACACCGGGCGTAATCACGCAATCGCTCGGCGGAAGCTACACGATCGCGACCTATCACGGGCTGGCCCGTGTTTCGGAAAGAGATGCGGACGCGCTGGGATTGGAGGCAAGCGAAACAGAGTCACGAGAAAGAACGGCCAGCAACGGCGAAGTTTCGGAAGCGGATGTTTGGAATCAGCTGAAGCAGTGCTACGACCCGGAAATTCCAGTCAACATTGTCGATCTTGGTCTGGTTTACGATTGCAAACTGGTGAAGAAGGATGACGGCGGCACGCGCGTCGAAGTGAAAATGACACTGACCGCGCCCGGCTGCGGCATGGGTCCGGCAATCGCGCATGACGCCCAAAGCAAGATTTTGACGATCGACGGCGTGGATGAAGCCGACGTTCAACTTGTCTGGGATCCGCCTTGGAATCAGAACATGATCAGCGAAACAGGTCGAATGAAGCTCGGAATGATCTGATCTCGTAGAAAATTTCCGATTACATTGACACTAAATTGGCTGGTTCTATAATCCTGTTCCCCGCTGCGGCCAAGTTCGCTCTGCCGGATTTTTTTTATGCCATCCACTGAAATTATTCTAACCGAAAACGTGCCGGGCTTGGGAGCGGAAGCGGACGTGGTTAAAGTGCGCCGCGGTTACGCCCGCAATTATCTTTTGCCGCGGGGCAAAGCTTACGAGGTCACTCCGGCGACCCTGCGGCAGCTCGACAACTTAAAGAAAAAACGCGCCGAGCGGGAAGCAAGCGAGTTGAACGAGGCGGAGGAGCTGGCGCGTAGAATTAACAAGCTGCGAATCGTCTTTAAGCTGGAGACCGGGGAAACGGGCAAAGCGTTCGGTTCGATTACCGCCCATGATATTGTCACACGTTTAAAGAATGAGATCGGCCACGAGATTGATCGGCACAAGGTCCACCTCGAACATCCGATCAAGACAACAGGCGAGCACGAGGTGCAGATCAAGCTGCACCACGATGTCACGGTAACTTTTCGATTTGATGTAAGATCAGCCGATGGGCCGAAGCCGGAAATGGTGGCGGCCGAAACGACAAAGGCGCGCACGGACAAGAAACGGAAATAAATGCCGAGCTCTCAAGGTTCCGGAAACGGTCCTGAGAAGCCTCGCAAAACAGCGGCGAATGGCGCTGGCCGAGGCTCGGCCGGGCAGAGTGGCGGAAGAGTTTTTCAGAGCTCGCTCACAGGTTCGGCACAGGATATTCACCGGCCCCCGCCCCATAGCGTCGAGGCGGAGCAGGGCGTGTTGGGTTCGATGTTGATCGCACCCCAGGATGCAATTCCGGAGTGCGTTGAAAAAATCACGGAGGAATATTTTTACGTTCCTGCTCATCAGACGGTCTATCGGGTTCTGGTGGAACAATGGAACGCCGGCCAGGCGATCGACCTCATTACCTTCACGCAAACACTGCGTGATCAAAACTTGCTCGAAACAATCGGCGGCGCGCCCTTCGTGACCAGTCTGTTCACGTTCGTGCCAACGGCAGCGAATGTTGACTACTACCTCGAGATTGTTCGGGACAAATACGTGCTGCGGCAAATCATCAGCACCTGCACCGAAAGCGTGCGTCGCGCCTATGAAGAACAAGGTGAAGTGGGCGTACTGCTCGATGAGGTAGAGCAGAAAATTTTCAACGTCGGCGACGATCGTTTCAGAGGTCAGTTGCTTACGATGAAAGAGCAGGTCATGGGTGCGCTCGAATCCATCGAGAAACTCTATGAGCGGCGCGGGGGGATTACCGGTCTTTCCACCGGATTTACCGAGTTTGACCGGATGACGAGCGGATTGCATCCAGCGGAAATGATTGTCATTGCGGCCCGTCCCCGCATGGGCAAAACGGCGCTCGCCATGAACATTTGCGAGCACGTCGCGATTGGGCAAAAACTGCCTGTCGCCGTCTTCAGCTTGGAGATGAGCAGCCAGCAACTCGTCCAACGTATGCTTTGCTCACGCGCGCGTGTGAATCTGCAACGCGTCCGGGACGGTTTCCTGGCCGAGCGTGATTTTCCGAGCCTTACGGCGGCGGCTTCAAAGCTCGCCGAAGCACGCATTTTTATCGATGACGCTGCTTCACTCAGCATTCTCGAGTTGCGGGCCAAAGCGCGCCGATTGAAAGCGCAGCAGGATGTCCAGTTAATCGTAGTCGATTATTTGCAGCTTTTGCGATCCACCACTCGGCGGGCACAGGATAATCGTCAGCTTGAAATTTCTGAGATTTCCGCCGGCCTGAAAGGTCTGGCCAAGGAACTAAAAATTCCGGTGATTGTGATCGCGCAGTTGAACCGGCAACCTGAAGCACGTTCTGGCGGCAAACCGCGGCTCAGCGATCTGCGGGAATCGGGATCGATCGAACAGGATGCCGATTTAGTCGGACTATTGGTGCGTCCCGAAATTTATGAGGAAGACGAAGAAGCCCGGGCCGAGAAAGAAGGCGAAGCGGAATTGATTATCGCGAAGCAACGCAACGGTCCGGTCGGGGAAATTTCGCTGACGTTCTTAAAAGAGTTCACGCGCTTCGAAGATCGCGCGCGCGAAGCGGTCGAACCGCCCTAAGCATCACACGGTCGGGACGGGTGGTCCGCGCGACCGTTCAACTGGCCTTACCTTGTCGTCACGTCGGCTGGCTCAGTTCGAGCGCCAGCCAAGCGAGAGTCCTCGCTCCGTTCGCGGCGATACGCGTCGTCATCGTGCGGCAGCGACCTCGCGGCTTCAATCACGTGCTGCGCATCGATGCCGAATTCCTTCATCACTTCCGCACCGGGGGCACTCAAGCCAAACCGATGTAAGCCAATCACTTTTCCCTCGAGACCGACGTACTGGTACCAAATTTCAGGCACGCCCGCTTCGATTGCCACCCGTCGGCGACAACTAAGAGGTAATACTTCTTCGCGATACTCCGCCGTCTCTCGATTGAACCGCTCCATGCATGGCATGGAAACGACGCGCGTGCCGCGGCCGAGTTGTTTGGCTGCGGCAAGAGCATGCTGCAATTCACTGCCGCAGGAGAGAATAATTAGATCGAGCTCCGCGGTTTCCCGTTTCGCGATATACCCTCCGCGGCGGACGCCTTCGCGTCGCGTTTGGACATCGATCTCGTTTAACATGGGCACAGTTTGTCGCGTGAGCGCGAGCATGGTCGGGCCGCTAATCCGCTCGCATGCCGCCACGAACGCTCCCGCCGTTTCCTCGGGGTCGGCCGGTCGGATAAGGTCGAGATGTCTGATCAATCGAAGCGCGCTGACCGTCTCTACCGGTTGATGGGTCGGTCCGTCTTCCCCAACTCCGATGGAGTCGTGAGTAAAAATGTAAATATTCGGCAGTTTCGCCACCGCAGCGAGTCGGATGGCGGCTCGCGCGTAATCAGAAAAAACCAGGAAAGTTGCGCCAGAAGCACGAAAAATGCCGTGATATGACACGCCGTTCATGATCGCGCACATGCCGTGCTCTCGAATCCCGAAACGGATGTTCCGACCGGCGGGGTTGTCACGGGTGAAATCACCTCCGCCATCGATGTAATTCATGGTTGAACCGTAAAGATCGGCACTTCCACCGATCAGATTCGGCATCGCCTTGGCGATTGGCTGCAGCGTTTCGCCGCCGGCTTTGCGCGTCGCGAGCTTGGCATCGCGTGGAAACTCGGGAATCCTTTCGAGCAAATCGCCCGGAATCTTGTTGTCGATCGCGTCATCTAAGATCCGCGCTTTGTCCGGATTCGCCTTGCGCCAGGCATTCCAGGTTTTTTCCCAGCGCTCGAAGTCTGCAAGCAACTTCTTCTTGTGCTCCTCAAAATAGGCGTGAGTCTCTTTCGAAACGAAATAATGCTCGTCCGGCAGCCCGAGATTCTTGCGCGCGGCATCGACATATTTTGCTCCAGCCTCGCCATGGGCTTTGGCCGTGCCGGCAATTTCCGGAATCCCTTTGCCGACCAGAGTGTGAGCAATGATGAATTGTGGTTTCCCGTTGTCGCGCTCCTTGGCAACGTTTAAAGCGTCGAGAAATTCTTGCATGTCGTCGCCCTGAATTTCCTGCACGTCGAAGCCGTAGGCCTCATATCGTTTCTTGGTATCTTCGCTCTGGGTCTGCTTGGCCATCGCGTCCAGAGTGATCGCATTCGAATCGTAAATGAGGATCAAATTATCGAGTCCGAAATGACCAGCGAAGGCGCTGGCTTCGGAAGAAACGCCTTCTTGCATGCAACCGTCACCGGCAAGACAAAAAATGTGCTGATCGAAAATACGATGCTCGGAGGTATTGAAATGCGCAGCTGCCATTTTCGCGGCCATCGCGATGCCGACCGCATTGCCAACACCCTGCCCGAGTGGTCCGGTGGTGCATTCCACTCCCGGCGTTTCGGAATATTCCGGGTGACCTGGCGTTTTGCTGTGGAGCTGGCGAAAGCGTTTGATGTCGTCGATGGAAAGGTCGTAGCCGCTCATGTGGAGCCAGGCATAAAGGAACATGCTGCCGTGACCGGCAGAGAGAACGAAATAGTCCCGGCCAATCCAGCGCGGTTGTTCCGGGTTATGCCTGAGCAAATAGCCATAAAGAACCGCGCCCATCTCCGCGCAGCCGAGTGGTAGACCGAGATGACCCGATTGCGATGCTTGCACCGCATCCATCGCCAAACCGCGCGCCTCATTCGCAGCGCGTTCGAGAGCTTCGATGTTTAAACTCATCCTGCTTTATAATCGCGGTTGCGATACAGATAAAACGTTTTCGGTTTTCTTGCATTCGCAGGCATTTCGCGACTGATTGAGGAACGCGTGAATCGAACCGTATTGCTTCATATTGTGGAACGCCTCGAGGGTTTCGTCGGGAGATTGCCCGGTCCGATTCAAAAGCCGGTCTTGCACGAACTTACGCCGCTAAAGGAGCTTTTTTTGCAGCAACGCCCGCCGCGGTTCCTGGTTGCTGGGTCTGGACGTTTGCCAATTCCACAGATTGTCACTCTGCTTTTCGGCAGTAGGCCGGCAGATAGCGCGTCGCAGCCTTTGTTCGAAATTTTCCGCTGGCAAGCACTCGATCTCAAGGATCGTGGTACGATCGCGGTCCTGGATGCGCGCGGCGCGGATGACAGCACGGAGCAAACAATTCGCGAGGAGCTCCGGCGTGAATCAGCCGACGTCATTCTCGTGCTGAGCGATGCGAGCGAGGGTCGCACCAAGGTCAAACGAAGCGCCGAGAACGGAAGTCTGTGCGTGCACTGGAATGACGACGTGCACCGGGATGCTGGGATCGTTGCCATTCATTTCAACCAAGCCCGTTCTGCCGATCACAACGGCCGAGATGACGGCGCGCTCTGGCTGGAGAAAATCAAACCGGAACTGCATGGACGAGTCTGGGGCGGATTCCAATTTTCCGCGGAGCACGATCGTGTGGTCGCTGATCGCGCTGCTTCACATCAATTTGTCTCATTGCTGGCAAAGCGATTGCCAAACGATTGCCGAGTCGAAATTGTTCGGATTTCGCACGACCGGGAAGCGCAGCGTGAAATCAGTTCCATTCTAATTAAATCCACGACGGCAGTGTGTAGTGCGATCGGGGCGCAACCAATCCCCCTCGCCGACCTGCCGATTTTGACCACGCTGCAGCTGATGATGGTTTCCGGCATCATGTATTTGAGTGGACGACCGCGCAGCTTGCGCGCGGCAACGGAATTCGTTGGGGCGCTGGGAGCAAATGTCGGCGCCGGCATGCTTCTACGAGAAGGAGCTCGTGCGCTCCTGAAATTCGTCCCGGGATGGGGAAATGTTGTCTGCGGAATGGTGGCTGGGGCAGGAACCTACGCCATTGGTCATGCCGCCGCGGCCTATTTCCTAGAAGGTGTTTCGCTCGGCGAAGCACGCCGGACTTATTTAAAAGGCCGGAACCGCAAAAAGCGACCAACTTTGCAGTTGCAATGAGGGCGGCCGAGAAGGTTCGGAGGGATGTCCTTCAGCCGTGTGAATAACTTGTGTACAATCACTGTCTTTGCCCTGCAATTTGTTCACAGATTCTTGTGAACAGGTTGGGCGCTTTTCAGCTGCGCTTTCGTCGTCACGGATGAACCTTTCTCAAATCCGAGCGGCCTTGGAAGAGGCGCGCGTTCGGCCAGTCAAAACACTTGGCCAAAATTTTTTGCACGATCGAAATCTTTCACGTTGGATCGTCACTCAGGCCGAGGTGGGGCCGGATGATTTTGTTTTGGAAATTGGTCCGGGCCTGGGTGCACTGACCGAAGAGATTTTGTCACGTGGCGCGCGTGTAATCGCGATCGAAAAAGATGCTCGTCTGATCGACTTCCTACGCCGAAAATTTCGCGACTCGCGTTTTGAGGTTCGCCACGGCGACGCATTAAAATTTGATACGCGCGTCTTATTTGCCGAGCGCAATGTGAAGCTACTCGGAAATCTTCCTTATTATATTGCGAGCCAACTGCTGATTCGCTTCGTTGATTATCCAAGCGCTATTTCTCTGGCGTTGTTAATGTTACAGGATGAGATGGCGAGGCGAATCACGGCAAACCCAACAAGCGCAGACTACGGAGCTCTCACTCTGCGGATGCAGTTGCATCATCGCATCGAATATCTTCGCAAAATCCCGAACACCGTTTTCTTCCCGCAGCCGGAAGTAGCGTCAGCCGTTGTCCGCATTACTCCGCGATTGCCCGCCGAAGTTGATGTGTTCGATCCAGCAATTTTTCGGCGAATCGTGCGACTCGGTTTTTCGCAGCGCAGAAAACAACTGCGAAAATTATTGAGCGATTGTGTGGGCGACTGGGAAACCGCGGCTGAAAAGATCGCAGTCTCTCCTTCTGCTCGGGCTGAGGAACTTTCGCTCAGTCAGTGGATTGCTTTGACGAATTTTATCACGCCGAGCAGTGAAAAAGCTGTGGCCGCGCCTGTCGAGGAACGGTTCCCGGTTGTCGACGAACACGATCGGAAAATTGGCGATGCAGGTCGAAGCGAAGTCCATGAGAATAACTTGCGTCATCGGGCTATTCACGTCCTGATTTTCAACGAAAAAGGCGAGGTCCTGTTACAAAAACGTTCGCCTTGGAAAGACCGTCACCCATCGCTGTGGGATTCAAGCGTGGCTGGTCACGTCAGTGCCGATGAAGAATACGATGCAACGGCGCAACGTGAACTTGTGGAGGAGTTGGGCGTGGAGATGGAACTAAACAGGGTCGCCAAAATTCCGGCTTCAGAGCGAACGGGCGAGGAGTTTATCTGGCTTTACTCCGGCCGAAGCGAAGGACCATTCCGTTTTCCCCGGTGCGAGATCGATGCGGTGCAGTTTTTTCCCATTGAGGTGGTCGATAAATGGAATGCGCAGAAGCCGGAAGAATTCGCGCCGGGATTTCGCGAATGCTGGGCGATCTGGCGGAAGACGTTTTTGGCCAAGACGCAAAAATATTCTCGACCGCCAGAACCAACTAACGGAGCCCTACCAGATCCGGCGGGGGCAGATTCCAAGCCCGCCATTTAGCAGAATAATCTCCAGCCGTCAGCAGGGCGTAACAGGGATGCGCTGGGGCACGCAGCCATTTGATCATCCTAACCAGATCCTCTTCCGCCATGGTTGTGCAGCCGGTGGTCGGACGATTCACCCCGCGGCGGATGTGAAAAAAAATCGCGCTGCCCTCACCAGGAATCGGCGGATCAGAATTATGCCGAATTTCAATTAACCAATGATAGGCGAAATCGCCCGGCCGCATTTTTTCGTGGCTGTAATTGTCTGGCGGATTGCGCGGGTCGATCACGACGTGCCGGTTGTAGTTCGGCGAACGCGGATCATCACTCCAGATGTCCGCCTCGCTCACTTGATGGAAAGGGTAATCGGCCCCCGGCGGCAGCGATGCGTCGTAAGTGTAAATTTTGCCAATTCGAAAAATTCCGGCCGGCGCTCGACCATCACGCTCGTGTTTGCGTAACCCTTGCTCATCCTGTCCAGCGATCCCGCTGCCCCAAGCCAATCCCTTTTTGCCGAACAAAACCGGGAGCGGCCCGGCCTCAACTCGCCATTTGTCGCCAGTTTTTTCGAGCAAATGCAAATGGCCCCGCATCGAATTCCAGTCTGGCGCAATGCCGACGATGAGCTGGGCACAATCTTGCGGCAGGGCGGCGGCACGGGCGCTGCTGGCAACGAGAGGCAACGCGATGGACAAGACGAGCGGGCGAAGGCGAATCACGCTGAACCTAGAAGCTGATCGCGTGGAAAGTGCAACGCGGTTTCTTCAATGAGACAACGAATCATCGTTCTCGCCACGCTAATTGTCGTATTGCTGACGGCGCATCTTCCTGCTTTCCGTGCAGGGTTTGTCTGGGACGATACTGCGCTGGTTCTTCGCGACCCGCTTATTCGGAGCTGGCGGCTGATCCCGGAAGGGTTTCAACATTTTCTCTTCCTCGATGCTACTGCATCAAATTTTTATCGGCCGTTGCAACGGCTGACTTATGCGATGGAGTATTGGGCTTTCATTTTCAATCCGACGGCTTATCACCTCACAAACGTTCTGCTGCATGCAACAGCCGCGGTGGCGTTCCTTGCCTTCGCTTTGACTTTCCTCCGCCTCTATGGCGTAGGAGAACAGCGACGCTTAATCGTCGCCTCCATCGCTACGGCTGCGTGGGCATTACATCCCATTCATTCCGCCGTGGTCGACTATGTCGCCGGCCGCGCCGATTCCCTAGCCGCCATGTTTGGATTCGTCGGATTATATTTCGCCATCCGGGCACTCGCGCTCGAGGGCCGCGCCGCGTGGAAATTTCATGCGCTCACCGCCGTCGCATTGCTCGCCAGCGCTCTGAGCAAAGAAAGCGGATTAATCTTTGCAGCGCTCTGGATGGCTTTGCTCCTTCAGCAAAGGCGTTGGCGCATTTTGGTGCCAGCCAGTCTGGCCATTGTATTCACATTCACGATTTACTCTACGCTGAGGATTCAAGCGGGAGATGCTCAAATACCGCGACTCACTCCACCCCCTTCGCTGCTGGTCCGCCCTATTATTGCCGCGCGCGCCATAGCTGAATACGCAGGGTTGCTGATTGCGCCCATCAATTTGCGCATGGATCGAGATGTCGAGAGTCATCCATGGGGATTCAGCGAGGCCAGTATGACGGCGGCTTCCTGGCGCGAATTGCAGACGGTCGCCGGCGTCGCCCTCTTTGGTGCGATTGTGATTTGGCTAGTCCGCGTGCGTAAGCGTGATCCGGCTACGTTCACGCTGCTTATTTTGGCGATGATTTCGTACCTCCCCATCTGTGGATTGTTCGCGCTCAACGCTACTGTGGCGGAACATTGGATTTACCTCCCGTCGGCATTTCTCGTTCTTGCTTTAGTAATTCAATTCGCTCAGCTGACGGACCGCCGAAACGATCGTCTCGTCTGGAAATTCGCGGTGGTGGCAAGTTTATGGATTGCCCTTTTGGGCGTGCGTACATTTTTTCGAGCGCAGGATTGGAAGGATCAACGCACCTTTCTTGAACGAACGATTGCAAGCGGCAGCGACTCTGCTCGAATGCTGATCAACCTTGGCGCGCTCGAAATGGGCGATGGCCACCTCAATCGGGCGGAATCGCTGTTGCGGCAGGCCCTGGCAAAGGAACCGGGACAACCATTTGCCTTAGTGAATCTTGCCGCTATTGCGCTCAAAAAGAATGACCTGACAACTGCGCGAAATCTGATTGAGCAAGCCCGCAAGAATCCAATGAGTGAGGCTCAAGCGGAGGAGATTCTGGCCGCAGTGGAAAATAGGGAGGACGGCGAAATCGATCTCGCGTGTTTGCGATTAGCCGCGCATATCGGACCGCCCGCATGGTCAATCGAACAGCGATATGTCCGTGCATTGGATCAAAACGGTCGCAGCGAAACTGCTATCGCTGAATTACGGGCATTGCTTCAGACAGATTGGTATCGGGCCGAGTCGTGGCAATTGCTGAGCGATTGTTTGGCGAAGCTTGACCGCAAATCCGAAGCGGCGCTAGCGTTGACCGAGGCGCGTGCCTACGACGTGCACCTCGGCCGGCATTGAGGGTGACGTAGCTCTGGCCGCGCCGGCGTCGATTACATCCACGCAAGACAGCCGCAGCGATATTTTACGAGTGCGACTGAATAACACCTCGTCGCGCATCGTCTCTGCAATTAACAACATATGAAAACAACTGTTCTGATTGGGGCAACTTTGGCCGTGCTGGGTCTGGCCGTTGCACCCGCTAACGCACAAACCCAGAGTTCAACTTCGACCAGTTACGTGCAAACGAGCAAAATCGTTGGCATGAAAGTCAAAGACGCGCGTGGCGAGGAAGTTGGCGTCGTGAAAGATGTCGTGCTTGATCGCAACACGGGTTGCATGGCTTACACCGTTTTGTCGACCGGTGGCACGACTGGCCGTGCAACCGGTTCCGCAAAGACGGTCGCGGTTCCTTGGTCGGTCTACAGCGTTGGGCCTGATCCAAGTGTGGTTACGGTTCGAGTTGATCGTGAGCGCATCTATAACGCGCCCGTGTTCGACTACGCTCGCATTGATGAGTATTCCACCAGCGGCTATATCAACAACGTTTACTCCTACTACGGAGTTCAGCCCGGCATTGGCGTCGGTGTTGGAGTCGGCGGAACGACCACCACCACGGGTGGCTATAACACCCAGACCGGCGTGGCCGGACAAACTAATGTTTACGCTTCCCCAGGAGCGACAGCGGCTGCCTCACCGGCGATTACCGGTTCGCCTTCAATGGCTGCAACGCCGGCCATGAGCCCGGTTGCCTCTGCTTCGCCGACTGCCACTGCCAAAGCGTCGCCCACTTCGACTGCTGCGGCTTCGCGACGCGGGCGTGCAACACCTTCCCCTTCCGCGGCCGAGAGTCCAGCTGGCAGCCCCGAGACCAGCACAACGAAGAGCGAAAGAGGCAAGGGCCGGCACCGCACAACCAGCTCACCAAGCGGTAGCGCCGCAGAAGCAACGGG